>JAJZCA010000100.1 GCA_021798735.1 Acidobacteriota bacterium
ACGCGAAAATTATCCACCCCAAAAAAGACGGCGTGGGGATGAGGAATGTCGACGGCGATCAGCGGGATACCGGCACCGGCAATCTTGTCGCCAATGATGGCCGCCACATCCTGGTCCACCTGAAATTCAATCACGAGATCGACCCCCTCGCGCACGAAGTCGTCTGCGTTACGTACGGCGACAGTGGGATGATATTGGTTGTCTAGCACCAGCAAATTGATGCCGGTATCGGCGGCGGCAGATTGCAAGCTCTTTGTGACTGCCTCAGAGAAAGGCATCTCTGCCGATTGGCATCCGAAGCCGAACACTTTCTTCCTGGGGCTGCTGATTGGGAGATACAGACCGTCTCGCGACTGCGCGATATATCCCCGATGCGTCAAAGTTTTCAGGATGCGATATACGGTGGTCTTGGAGATTCGAGTCTGCCGATGTATCGTCTCCAGCGACATCGGCTTGCTCTCTCGCTGCAGGATTTCCAACACGTCGAGCGCCTTGGATAGGACCGGAATAAGATAGAGCCGCTTGGGAGATGCCTTTGCCAACGGTGTCACCTATGCAGAAAAATTTTCCGACTTGCAAACAAAAACATTTTTGAAAAAAATGCTACTGAGATCCCTTTCACGGAACGCCTCAAACGACGATCAGGCAATCCAGTACCCGTGGCCCATGCACTCCCTGAATTCGCGTCATCTCGATATCTGCGGTGGCAGATGGACCGGAGATCAGCGTGATGGGTTGCAGTCGATGCGGTTCCAGCGCACGAAATCCCTCCGGCACAGTTTCCACGATGGCTGCGGCCTGGACAACACAGAGATGATAGTCGGGAAGCAGCGTAAGAACACGGCTGCTTCCTGCGGAAGTATGACACAGGGCCAGCGTTCCTGTCACAGCGATGGCAACCGTGCAGCCTGTCAATACGCCCTCGCAGGCCTCAATCTCGGGGTAGGAGAGCGCATTGCCGTGGATAAATGCCGGACCATTCTGTGGCAGCCAATCGGGATCGACATCGGAGGACAGCAGGATTTTCCGCTTCAAGCGACATCGCAAGATTTCCGCGATATTGTCAGCTACCTGAGCTGACTGGCAGCGATACACGCCTGCGCCATACTCGATCAATCGTTCGGCGAGGAGTTGGACGCGGTCGGCTTCGGTGAGTGTACCGCACTGGCGATAGGTGCGGGGAATATCCTGCCATGACTCCGTTGCGTTCGTGTTGCGATTTTTAACGGAAATGCCGCGATTGGCGGAGCGAATGCGCGCGAGAATTTCCGATCGCGCGCTGAGTGGATCGCCGATGAGGATGTCAGTCATGCGGCGCCTCGGATGAATTCTGCGATGGCATCGATGCATGTGAACGAGCCTGAAACCATTCGCGGAAACTCTGTGGGGGTAGGGGACGCAGGTCGCGAGTACGCGTCCAACCACCGAGTACAGTCGGGAGACGTTCAATCCAGCCGCTTTGTCGAATCCAGGGGCGTTGCGCAATGCGGCCAAGACGCTGGGCCATGCTGAAGCGAGTTGCGCGCAAGAACATCCATTGCATGGCGCGCATGGCGATTGCTTCTGGGTGAAAAGCGCGAAGAACCTTCGGCCTGCCGGTGACGACCCGTCCGCGGAGATGAATCAGGATCTCCGGGATATTGATTTTAACCGGACAAACCTCATAGCAAGCGCCGCAGAGACTCGATGCATAGGGAAGCGACTGACCACGCTCCATCATCGCAAGCTGCGGAGTCAAGATGGCGCCGATCGGACCAGCATAAACCGAGCCGTACGCGTGTCCGCCGGTCTGGCGATAGACAGGGCAAGCATTCTGGCAGGCACCGCAGCGAATGCAATGCAAGGTCTCTCGTGCTTCCGGATCGCGCAGGACTTCTGTTCGGCGATTATCGAGCAACACGACATGAAATTCCTCCGGACCATCGCCGGGATGTACCCCTGTCCACAGGGAGTTATATGGATTCATTCGCTCGCCGGTTGCAGACCTGGGCAGCACCTGCAGTAGGACCTCCAAGTCACGGAAGCGCGGGATGATTTTGTCGATGCCTGCGATGGAAATCAGCTTTTTCGGCAGCGTAAGGCACATTCGTCCGTTGCCTTCGGATTCCACAATGCAAACGCCGCCGGTTTCCGCGATGAGAAAGTTTGCGCCGCTGACGGCCACCGGGGTCGAAAGAAATTGCCGCCGCAGATACACGCGGGCTGCCTCCGCCAGGTCTTCTGGGCGATCACCGAGTTGCGGCAGGTTCATGGTTCGGGAGAAAAGCTCGCGCACCTGGCTGCGATTTTTGTGCAGCGCCGGCACAACAATATGCGACGGCTTGTCATGACCTAATTGCACGATCAATTCGGCAAGGTCGGTTTCCACTGGGCGGATTCCGGCGGCTTCGAGCGCCCGGTTCAGGCCGGTTTCCTCGGTGGTCATGCTTTTGATCTTGATGATCCTACCGGTCCGATTCTGCGCCAGTTGAAGCACAATTCGATTCGCTTCCGCGGCATCGCGGGCCCAATGCACGTGGCCCCCGGCGGCGATGCAACGCTGCTCAAACTGTTCGAGGTAGATGTCGAGATGCTCGAGGGTGTGGGCGCGGATACGCTGGCCGGCGTCACGAAGCGCTTGCCAATCCGGCATTTCACTGACAACACGAGCTCGCTTTCCCTGGATCACGCCGGTCGCGTGACGAACATTGCTGCGCAATTGAGCATCTTGCAGCAATGGCAGCGCTGCGCTGGGAAAGTCCGGCGCACGGCGCTTCTTGAAGTCTACATTTGGAATCGTTGCCATTACCGCCCGCCATTTCGTAGAGCAGCGGATGCAACTTCGCTCGCCAGAATCGTTGCGATGTGCTCGGTGCGCATCTTTGCGCGGCGCCGATGCAGCGCTCCGCCAATATGCATCAGGCAGGAGCTATCGCAGGCGGTGCAGACTTCCGCTTGCGTTTTCTGGATGTACTGCAACTTTTCTTCCAGCATTGCTCCCGAAACATCCGGATTTTTGATAGAGAACGTACCGCCAAACCCGCAGCACAAATCCGCAGCTTCCATTGGAATCAATTCAATATCGCGCACGTTACTCAGCAGGCGAATTGGAACGTCGCCAAGGCGCAGGTTGCGTAGCGAATGGCAGCTGGAGTGGTACGTGACGCGGTGCGGGTAGACGGCACCCACGCCTTCGACGCCTAGGCGATGCACCAGCAGTTCCGTGAACTCGTACACGCGGGGTAGCAGTGCTGCCACTTCCGATTGAAGCGTGTTGTCGCCGGAGGCAAGCGCAATTTTCTCATAGTGCTCTCGCATCATGGTTACACAGGAAGAGGACGGGACGCAGACCGCCTCACTGTCGCGGAACACTTCCACGAACCGGCGCAAGAGTGGAAGCGCTTCGGGCTGATATCCAGTGTTGTAATGCATTTGTCCGCAGCAGGTTTGTTCGAGTGGAAAATCAATCGTGTGGCCGAGCCGCTCTAGCACGCGAACCACGGCAATGCCTATCTCTGGAAACAGCGTGTCGTTGTAGCAGGCGATGAACAGAGAGATTCGCATGAAGGATTCAGTTTCAACAGCGGCACTGTTGCGATGTACTTCATCTTACCGCAATTTGAAGCGCTTGTCTTTCAATACGCAAACAGTTTTCATTTCGTTTATCGTGCAGAGATTTTCGTTTGCAATGGTGTGGGCCGCGTGCATTGATCTGGCCGGCGAGAAAAGAAACCTGCGTTTCAACGGCAACCAGTTTTGCAGAACAGGGGATAATAGAAGGACATGAAATCGCACGATGAGCAGATGCAAACATCGCAAAAAGAAGTGATGCGAACGGGAGCCGTCGTGTCGGGGGGCAGCCGTTTTCTGCGCGCATGTCTGCGGCGGCCGGTCGATCGCACGCCAGTTTGGTTCTTGCGGCAGGCGGGTCGGTACATGCCGGAGTATCAGGCAGTCCGCCGGGCGTATTCCTTAATCGAGATTTGTAAGCGGCCGGAGCTGGCAGCCGAGGTGACGATCACGGCGGCGGAAAAGCTGGACGTCGACGCGGCAATCATTTTTGCCGATCTTTTGTTGCCGCTGGAGCCGATGGGTCTTGACTTTGAGTTCCAGGCTGGCGAGGGCCCCAAGGTACATCGTCCGATTCGCAGCGCAGCGGACATCGACGCCTTGCGGACCGATCGGACTGCGGATCTCGGGTATGTGGCAGAAGCGATTCGTCGGGTGGTGGCCCACTTCGGCGATCGCATGGGGATGATTGGATTTTGCGGTGCGCCGTTCACGCTGGCCAGTTACATGATAGAGGGTGGCGGTTCGCGAAACTACATTGAAACCAAGCGCCTGATGTACGCTGATCCGGCTGCGTGGCATGCGCTGATGCAGAAGCTGACAACGGTGCTGGTCGAGTACTCGGCTCAGCAAGTGAGGGCGGGCGCGGACGTCATCCAGATTTTTGACAGCTGGGCCGGCGCACTCTCCGTCACGGATTACCGGGAATATGTACTGCCGATAACGCAGGCCATGGTTCGGCAGGTGCAGGCTCAGGGAGTGCCCGTCATTTATTTTGGCGTCGATACGGCTACCCTGCTGCCGAGCATGCGCGAAATCGGTGCGGACGTGATTGGACTGGATTGGCGAGTTCCGCTGGATGTTGGAAGGCAGGCCGTGGGGCCGCAGTGTGCGTTGCAGGGAAATCTTGATCCCATCGCATTGTTCGCTCCTGAGGCTTTGTTGCGTTCTCGCGTGGAAGAAGTGTTACGGCTTGCGGGGGGAATGCCGGGGCATATTTTCAATGTTGGTCACGGGATTGTGCCAAACACGCCGGTGGAAAATGTGCAGCAGGTGGTCCGCTGGGTACGTGAGATTTGCGCGCAAATGAAGGACGAACGCACTGGCGAGCGACAACCGGCTGCAACGAGGCAGGCATGACGACTGCCCAGTTGGGTACACCTGATCCAGTTGCGGCGGAGCGCAAGTTTGCTGTGCTGCTGCTGGCGCACGGCACTCCGGACACGGTTGAAGAGATTCCGGAATATCTGAAAAACGTTGTCAGCGGCCGCGCCATGACGCAGCATGTCGTGGAAGAAATTCAAAGCCGTTACGCGCAGATTGGGAAAAGTCCGCTGACGGAATGGACGCTGGAACAAGCTGTGCTGCTGCAGCAGAAAATTGGATTGCCCGTATATGTGGGCATGCGCAACTGGAAACCCTACATAGGAGACACCGTGCGTCGGATGCGCGCGGATGGAGTGACAGATGCGGTCGCGATCTGCCTGGCCCCGCAAAACTCCCGCACCAGTGTAGGCCTGTATCGACGGGCTGCGTATGCGGAAGCAGGCAATGCGTTTCGCTTTTACTTCATCGATGCGTGGGCAGGTCATCCCCGCCTGGCGGATGCTTTTGCGGAACGCTTGCGACCGGCCTGGCAAGAAGCTTGTCGCGTTGTAGGAACAAAAGTTCCGGTGTTGTTCACCGCGCACAGCGTACCTTGCCGCACCATTCAGGTTGCAGATGCTTCGGGCCAGCCGGGCCGCGCGGAAGGGGACGCGCAATCAAAAAGCGACGGAAGACCTTCTGCGACATCAGCATCTTCGGGGTCTGTGCGGCCCACCGTGGAGGAGCGTTCCTATGCGCTTCCGCCGGGTGCATCCAGCGGACCCGATCCCTATGCAGTCGAGACAAAACACACTGCGAGCCTGGTTGCAGAGCGGCTCGCCGCCGATGGGCTGACTTCACACGATTGGTATTTTGCATTCCAAAGCCAGGGAATGTCAGGTGGACCGTGGATTGGTCCAACTGTTGAGCAGACGCTCGAAGGCCTCTATCGCGAAGGTCATCGCGGCGTCGTATTGCAGCCCATTGGTTTTCTGTGCGATCACGTGGAAATCTTGTACGACATCGATATTGCGTTTCAGGGATTGGCGCGCAAGCTGGGGCTGCAATTGTTTCGGCCCGAATCGCTGAATGCGTCTCCATTGTTGATTGCCGCACTGGCAGATCTGGTTTCTCAAGGACTTTTGCAGCTTGGCGCAGCACACTTGGAAGATCGATCCTCCGTCGCGACATCCGGTCAAAAATGAAGCGGATTGCCATCATTGGCGGCGGCATCGCGGGGCTTTCGGCTGCTTATGAACTGGCGCTGCAACAGCAGGCAGGCGCGCCAATTGAATTCATGCTGTTTGAAGCAACGTCTCGCCTCGGCGGCATTGTCGAAACCGTACACCGCGATGGTTTTGTCATTGAATGCGGACCCGATAGCTGGGTGACGAAAAAGCCCTGGGCGCGCGATCTTGCGATTGAATTGGGTTTAGGGAGCGAGCTTGTTCCCTCCAATGACAGCAGACGCAAAACATATATTGCGGCAGCACACGCGCTGACCGCGATGCCGGAAGGTATGCGGATGATGGTCCCGACCCAGTGGGCCAGCGTCCTGAATTCGCAGTTGTTTAGCTGGCAGGCGAAACTCGCATACCTGCGCGAACCAAAACTGGCTGAGACGCTGAAGGCGACCGCACTCAGTGACGACGACTCCGCCCGCGACGAGTCGGTGCGCGATTTTGTCGTGCGGCATTTTGGGGAGGAAGTAGCGAATACGATCGCTGCGCCTCTGCTGGCAGGGGTTTTCGGCGGAGACATTGCAACATTGAGTGCTGACGCGGTGCTGCCGGCCTTCGTTGCATTGGAGCGCGAGTACGGCAGTCTGATCCTTGGACTACAGCAGCGGATGAGGGCAGGGAATGCGTCCGCCCCTGTTTTCACGACGCTTCGTCGTGGACTGGCATCGCTCATCGAGGCAATGGAATCTCTTCTTCCGGAGAGTAGTCTTCAGCGTGGAGTTGTCGTGGAATCCATCGAACAGAGCGGCAAGGGTTGGCGGGTTCGCGGAACTTCTCTTGTTGGGGAGTCCCATCTGATAGAACAAAGTTTCGATGGAGTTTTGGTTGCTACTCCGGCAGCAGGCACGGCAAAACTCTTGCAGCCGTTCGACAGTCGCATCGGCGAGTTGTTGCCACAGTATTCCTCGTCCGCAATTGTCGTGGCCTTGGGATTCACAGCGGAGGAAGCACGGGCCATGCGCATTCCTCGTGGATTTGGATTTTTGGTCCCACAGCGCAAGTCGCTTGGCGGTAAAGTCCTTCCCAGCAAAAGAGACGTCAGGGATGAAGCCAGCGAAACAACCGCGCAGCGGGCCCTTCTTGCGTGTACTTTTCTTGATCAGAAATTTCCGCACAGAGCGCCGGACGGTGCGGTGTTGCTGAGGGCCTTCTTGGGTGGGCCGGCTGCTCCAAAACTGCTGCAGCACGACGATGCGACGTTGATTCGGTTGGCCCGGACGCAGCTGGAACGCTTCCTGGGGAGACTGCCAGAGTCATCGATCGCGCTGGTTCGACGCTGGCCGAACTCTCTCCCACTCTATTCTGTGGGCCACTTGGATCGCATGGCGGAACTTGACCGACGACTCGCTCAGCTGCCAAATCTGCGTCTTATCGGCAATGCTTACCGGGGCGTTGGATTGCCCGATCTAATCCACTCTGGTAGAACGGCTGCACGGGAACTGGCGGCAAATGTTACCACCGCCTAGAGGATTCGCGGGATTCGGTGGAGTGATGCGAAGTGTGCCCTCTCGCATCCGCCTGATTACTCGTACTTGAGAGACTCCACTGGATCCATCTGTGCGGCACGTGTGGCCGGCAAAGTTCCGAAAAGAATGCCAACCACCATGGCCGTGGATAGCGAAATGACGACCGACCACGGCGAAATGGGAATTATGTACGCGGGAAGGAAGAAGCGCACCGAGAGCGGGAGCGCCAGTCCCAGCAGTGTCCCCACGATGCCGCCGCTGAGCGAAATCAGGATGGCTTCCGCCAGGAATTGGAGTTGGATTTCTCGATACGTGGCCCCCACGGCTTTTCGAATGCCAATCTCCCGGATGCGAGATCGCACTGTCGCCAGCATGATGTTCATAATGCCTACCCCGCTGACGGCCAGTGTAACGGCAGAAACGAGCAACAGTACGAGTGTCATGATGTCCGCGATATGTGCTGCGGTGTCCACCAGAGCTGTGTATTCGACGACGTCATACACCGATCCAGGACGGTGCCTTGACTGGATGACCTTGGCGATCTCATCGCGCGCCCGCGGCGTGTCCCTAAAATTTTGGACAGAAAAGAACAGTTGCTTCACTGCATTGGTACCGGTGAAATAGCGGCCGACCGGGTAAGGAATCAGGATCGTCTGTTTCGCAATCTCCGACATTCCGAACGTAGGAACCTTTTCTCTGAATGTTCCGATGATGGTGAATGGAATCCCCCGAACCGTAAAGGTCTTGTTGATGGCACGATCCGCGTTACCGAAAAGGCTTTCGGCAAATGGGACCGTGACGTCAGCTACTTTGGCGTGGCTGGTGGTGTCCTCTTCATCGAAGAAACGCCCGGACAGGACTACGAGGTTTCGGACGTCTTTGTATTCTGGAGAAACGCCCAGAACGAGGATGTCTTTCACTTTTCCGTCTCCGAAGCTAATCGGAACCTGCATTTCCAGCATGGGGGAAGACCAGATGATGCCGGGAACGTGCTCGTCGACTGCAGTCAGATCCTCGTAGGTAAGAGAGTCTGGATTCATCCCCCCGCACTGGCAATCCGCGACAACCATGTTGGCGCCAATACCCTGAATAAGGTTGATCGCGTATTGTTTTCCTGTCAGTCCAATGGTGACAACTAGGATCACCGAAGCCGAGCCCATGACCATGCCAAGAGCGGTGAGCGCGAAGCGTACTTTATTGTTGCGAAAGCTATCGAAGGCAAGCGACAGGATCTCGCTCAGCACCATGGTTCTTTTGGCGCTGGCAAGCGTGCGGGCAAAGGACGAACTATGTGTGTTGGCAGCAGCCATGGCTCAAGGTAGCGTTCAGAACAGCAGCGGATAGTTTATCCCCACCATTGTTCAGGCACATCTTCCAGCATACCGCCTGCACTGTATTCGCAGCGGTTCCCCGGATTGAAGAAGCTGCCCAGTGTGCCGACTCAAACAGCGCTTTCATCTCCGCCTCACGGATGTCGCGGTTGACAGAGGCTTTTGGGCACAATCGTTTTAGTCGTCATGGAGTGACCGGTACAATGCGCTGGTCGGCGGTCAAGCAACGTGTTCCAGAAAACGGCGCTTGATCTGTTCCAGCAGACCCTCGTTCGCAGTCCTCCAAACCTCATCGTTGAAGATTTCAACCTCGATAGGTCCGTTGTAGCCGGTAGCGTCGACGGCTTCGCGCAGGCGTCGCAATTCGATGACGCCATGGCCCATCATGGCCCGGCCCATCAGGGTTCCAGGTAGCGGTACCGGCCAGTCCGACACATGAAAGCCTGCAACTCTTCCACTCGCTCGCTCGATCTGGCGCATCACCTCCGGATCCCACCATACATGGAAGGCATCGATCACGACGCCCGCTGCCGGACTTCCAATCCGCTCGGCAAGCTCGTTGGCTTGTTTTAAGGTGACCACAACCGAGCGCTCCGCCGCATACATCGGATGCAGCGGCTCAATGCCGAGAATGATGCCGGACTTCTCCGCGTCGGGCAACAACTCCAGCAGTCCATCCAGCACAGTCGCCCGTGCGTCATCGAGTGTTTGGCCGTTGGCGGGGCCGGAGACAATCACCAGCACCGGCGCGCCCAGGACGGCAGCTTCTTCGATGGCAACGCGATTGTCCTCGATGCGTTCACGGCGTTCCTTCGCGGTGGGCGCCGAGAACCATCCTCCGCGACAGAGGCTGGAGACGCGCAAGCCTTCGCTGCGAATCATCGCCGATGCCTTTGCGGCATCACCGTCAAGTTTATGTCGCCATACCGCAATATACGGAATGCCGCTGCGGGAGCAATTGTGGACCACTTGCTCCAGCGACCATGGATCGGCGGTGATCTGATTGAAGCTGAGACGTTCCAGCAGGCTCATGCGACACCTGCCAGCAACAGAAAACTTCGCATCCTCTGCATCGCCAGAACAGGATCGCGCAGCATTCCAGCCTGATCTGCAAGTATGAACAGTTCGCACAAGTGCGCAGTGGAGCGTGCGCTCTGCAGGCCGCCGAGCATGTGGAAATGCGATTGAAATCCATTTAGAAATGCCAAAAATACGACCCCTGTTTTATAGTGCTGTGTCGGCGATGCGAAGATGTGTCGTGAAAGCGGCACGGCGGGTGCGAGCAGTTGGTGGTAGCGAGGAACGTCGCTAGCGTCCAGTGCGGCCAGTGCCAGAGATGCGGCCGGGGCAATCGCATCGAAGATTCCCAGCAATGCATCGCTATGGCCCTGCTCGTCACCCAGAATCAGCCGGTCATAATTGAAGTCGTCGCCGGTATACATGCGTACCCCGGCGGGAAGATCGCGACGCATCGAGATTTCAAGCTCCGCATCGAGCAGGGAAATCTTGATGCCGTCGATTTTTTCCTTGTGTGCGCGAATCACGCCTAGGCAGTTCTGCATCGCTGCGGCAATGGTGTCCCCACCCCAGTAGCCGTGTAGTGCCGGATCAAACATTGGCCCCAGCCAGTGCAAGATCACTGGCTGGCGAATCTGTCGAAGCACGGCGGCGTAGACGGACGCGTAATCTTCCGCATGACGAGCAACGGCTGCCAGGGCACGACTGGCCATCAGGATGATGCGGCCACCGACAGCCTCAATGGCTTCGCATTGCTCCAGGTAGGCGTCCGTCACCTCCTTCAACGTACATTGCTTGCCGGCCGGTAAATGGTCCGTCCCTGCGCCGCTGGCGACGACAGCACCGCGCGCCTTCGCTGCCGCCGTACTGCGCTGGATGAGCTCCAGCGCCAGCGGCCAGCTCAATCCCATGCCGCGCTGCGCCGTGTCCATCGCTTCGGCTACACCAAACCCGAGCGACCAAAGATATTCGCGATATGCGAGCGTCGCTTCCCAATCGATCACCGCTTGCGTCAGCGGCTCTGCCGTGCGCAACGGATCCACCACGACGTGGGCCGCCGCAAACGCTATGCGTGTCTCGAACGATGTCCGCAACGCCAGTAGCAGCGGCTCATGCGTAGGCGTGTAGTTGTATAGGGTCCCGTCGGTCCGCACCAGCTTCAAAAAGTTCTCCAAGCTCAGCCTCTCAATTCCGGCACATCGATCCAGCGACGCTCGTGCCAGGATTTCAGACCCAGCTCCGCCAACTGCACGCCGCGCGCTCCTTCCAGAAAGTCGTGCGGGAACGGGGCATCTTCTGCAACGTGCTGCAGGAACATCTCCCACTGAACTTTAAATCCGTTGTCGAATACCTGATTGTCTGGAACATCCTGCCAGTACTCGCGAAAGCGGAAGGGGTTCTCGATGTCCGGATTCCAGACTGGTCGCGGCGTATTGACCCGATGCTGGGTCCGGCATTCACGCAAGCCCGCGACGGCACTGCCCAGCGTGCCGTCTACCTGCAAGCTGAAAAGTTCGTCCCGATACACGCGAAACG
>JAJZCA010000101.1 GCA_021798735.1 Acidobacteriota bacterium
ATTTGAAGCGGGCCAGAATGTCGAGTCGCTCGGGCTGACGGGCGAGGAGGTCTACGACTTTACCGGACTGCGCGCCATGCTGGACAGGAAGTTTGCCAATGGCCGCAAGCTGACCGTGAAGGCGAAGGGCGCCGATGGCAATGCGAAAGAATTTTCCGCGATAGTGCGCATCGACACTCCGCAGGAAATTCTGTATTACCAGCACGGCGGCATACTGCTCTACGTGCTGCGGCAACTGGCGGGGAAGGCGTAGGTTCCAGTGACGCGTACAAAAGGCCCGGCGCAATCCGGGCCTTTTTTGCGCTTACAGTCGCGCCCAGGCCGTTGTATCGTAGTGGAATCTGCTTCTGGAGCGGATGGATGGTTAGTGTAGCCAGATTCTAAATGCAGTCATTCTGAATGGAGCGTAGCGGAGTGAAGAATCCAGACAATGTGCACCGGGGCCGTGCCGCCATTACCCTCTGGATTCTTCGCTTCGCTCAGAATGACTCATCCCCAAAATGATTACACCAATTGTAAATCCGCGTTAACTTCTTGATGCCGCCCCTGCAAACATCGCGCGTCGATCTGAAGACATCTCCTGCAGCATCGAAGGGGCATCGATGGCACTTGCAGCGAATCACTTCGGGAGGGGCTTGGATCCCTGAAATCGATGGGTTGCGATTCGTCGCGATCAGTTCCGTTGTGCTGTATCACATCTATGCGCAATTGCTGGTGAAGAGCGGTCATCCAGTAGCGGTGCAGTCCAGGTACGCATTGCTGGGCACGGCCGTCGGCAACGGCGACCGGGGAGTTCGGCTATTTTTTGTGATCAGCGGATTTATCCTCGGCATGGGATTTGCGCGTCAGCATTTGCACCTTGGCAAGCCGGTCAACCTGAAAAAGTATTTTTTGCGCCGCGTGACCCGGTTGGAACCGCCCTACATTCTGAACCTTGTTTTCTGCGCGCTGGTCGCATTCTTTTATTATCGCCAGGCGTTGGGCTATATGGTTCCTCATCTGCTGGCAAGCTTGTTGTATCAGCACAACCTGGCCTATCGAACACCCAGTGTCATCAATGGCGTTACCTGGAGCCTGGAAGTTGAAATTCAGTTCTACATCCTTGCGCCGATTATTGCGTTGTTGTTTCGGATATCGAGCGTCTGGGCCCGGCGCTCGGTCTTCCTGGGGCTGATTGCGATGCTTGGTATCGCGCAAATCTTGTTCCACGCGAATGCCACTGTCGCCGCCCTGACCATCGTTTTTTACTTGCAGTATTTCCTTGCGGGGATGCTACTGACGGACCTGTACCTGACGGTGCGTCCGCGCGTTCGGACCCACTGGGCATGGGACATTCTCAGTTTTTGCGGCTGGCCAGTCGTATTTCTAGTGTCGCGCAATTTTCTCTGGTTTCATGCAATCTTGCCATTCCTCATCGTGCTTCTGTATATCGCGGCATTCCAGGGAGTGGCATTTCGAGCGTTTTTCAGCAATCTTTGGATCGCCACCATCGGCGGCATGTGCTATTCGATTTATCTCTGGCATTTCTTCACGATTGGAGTGTTTTTCAAACTTACGCGACACTTGATTGTGTTCCGTGATTTCTTGTTGAACTTCAGTCTGCAGGTTCTTGCCTTGGGTATCCCTATTGCAGCGGTGAGTGTACTGGCCTTCGTCCTGGTCGAGAGACCGTGCATGGATCCGGCCTGGCCGCGGAAGCTTTGGCAATTTTTGACTCACAGGACCATATAGCCCTGCCGAGCAATGAAAAAAGGCTTGGAAGAATCCAAGCCCTGCTTGTCGAAACTTTGTTTTCGCCTAGATTCCTACGCCGTACTCCATGTTACTGCTGCCGTTGTCGCCGGCGTGGGAGTAGAAATCCACAGGGGTGCGATGGTTCAGCCGGTAGCGGGCGCGGAGATTTCGTCCAACATAGATGCCAACAGCTACTGCGCCGGTCGCCACGGAAGCCCAGCCGACGATGCGTACCCAAGGTTTTTTTGCCAAGCATGCATTTATTTTCATCATTTCTTTCGGCCCAACCTTCCTTTAAGTAAGGCTGCTCTCGTCTGGCCAGTTCTAAGCCCAGACCGTGCATGCCAGAATCTTATCGTAAAACTGTTCATATGGAGTGCTCATCGGTTAAGAATCGAAAAAATGTGCTTACTTTGGTACATAGGTGGAACCGGTGCAAATGGTTGGACGTCCGACACCTCTATTTCGTCTCCAAAGGAGCCGGATATTGCTCCACACGCTGCAGCAATTCCAGTTTTTTACCGGGCGGCAGAAAACTGGCTTCAATGGAGTTTCCCGCCAGTTCACGAAGATGTTCCAGGGTCAGTTGAAACTCTGTATGCGCCAGGCAATACTCCGCGCAAAGATCGCTGCCGAATAGCGCCGGGTCATCTGAATTCAGGGTGACCATCAATCCATTCTCAAAATAATTGCGGACGGGATGGTCTTCCAGACGCGCACAACATCCGGTGCGCAGATTGCTGCTGACGCAAATCTCTACCGGTACCTGCTTGGTGGCCAGGGCCTCGAGTAGTTCTTCATCCTGTCCAGCTGAAAGCGCGTGGCCGATTCGTTCCGCCCCAATGTTCAGGGCGGACCAGATGCCCTCCGGTCCTATCGTTTCTCCGGCATGCGCGGTCAGGCGCAGACCGTGTTTGCGCGCTTCGGCATACAGTTCGCGAAAGGGCTCGGCCCCGGTGCGGCGTTCGTCTCCGCCAATGCCGATGCCGACGATGGAAGGATGCTGCAGCTTCAACTCCGCAGCCTTATGGAAAACTCGCGCGGCTTCTTTAGGGCCGAAGTGGCGCACCGCATCGAAAATCCAATACACGGACACGCCGAAGTCCTTTTCCCCGCGAATTCGCCCGCGTTCCATGCCTTCCAGCAGCGGCTCAAATTCTATGCGCCGCCAATAGTAAACGACGCCGACTGAGACGTAGACCTCCGCGTGGACGACTCCCTGCGCGGCCAGCGTTTCGATCATGCGATACGTGATCAGCTCATAGTCCTCCGGCGTGCGTAGCCTTTCGGTAATCGCTTTGAAGGCCAGCATAAAGCCGGTGAAGTCTTTGTACTGGTAGAGGGCGCGAGCAGCGTCCACGGTGAGGGGTTCAGCGTCATTGTGTCGGCTTAGCTGCACTAAAGTTTCCGGAACGATGGTGCCTTCCAGATGCAAATGCAGCTCGGCCTTGGGAAGATGGCGAATCCAAGATTGTGTGTCGAAGGTACGCACGGATTTGACCTTTGCGTGCATCAGGAGTCGATCCGCTTTGTGGAGGCAAATTCACTGCGAAACCGGCTGTAGAAGAAGTAGATGAGCAGCCCGATGGCCAGCCAGATAAAAAAGCTGACCCACGTGAGCATGGGCAGTCCCAGCATGAGCAGCAGACAGAAGAACACGCTAAGAAGCGGGATGATGGAGCCGCCGGGACAACGAAAGGCGCGGTGACGGCCCGGGTCCTTGTAGCGCAGAATGATGACGCCAGCGGAGACCAGAACAAAGGCAAAGAGAGTGCCGATGTTGGAGAGGTCGGCGAAGGTACCAATGTCGAGCAGCCCGGCAGGCAGGCCGACAAAGAGACCGGCAATCCAAGTGGCGGCTGCGGGGGTGCGAAAACGCGGATGCACGCGGCTGAACAGGGAAGGCAGCAGGCCGTCGCGCGACATTGCAAACCAGACCCGCGCCTGGCCGATCTGGAAAACCAGGATGGAAGAGATCATCCCCAGCAGAGCGCCAAACAAGACCGCCAACTGCACCCAATGCAATGTCGTACTGTGGTTTTCGAGGTAGAGCCGGCGCAGTGTGTTTACCACTGGCGCGGCATCCTCCGTCAGCAGTTGCCAAGGCACCAGGCCGGTCAGTACCAGGGCGACGCTGACGTACAGGATGGTGGCGACCACCAGGGTGGCGATGATACCGATGGGAACGTCGCGCTGCGGATTTTTACATTCTTCGGCCGCAGTGGAAACAGAGTCGAAGCCGATATATGTGAAGAAAATGATGGAGCCGCCTGTGAGGACTCCTGACCAGCCATTGGGAAAAAACGGATGCCAGTTGGAGGTATGGATAAACTGGGAGCCGAAGATGACGAACAAGAGGACAGCGCCGATCTTGAACAGCACCATGACGTTATTCGTTTCCGCAGATTCGCGGATGCCGCGGACAAGAACCATGGTCAACAGCATGACGATCAGGAATGCAGGAACGTTGAAACCGAAGTGCCAGCCGGAGCCGTAGAGAGCGTGGCCGCTCAGGTCCTGCAGTCCGCTGGGCAGATAGGCCGGAGAGATCCAGCGCAAAGCGGGATGGATTCCAAACCAGTCCAGCAGCGCCACTACGTGTGCGGCAAAACCAACGCTGACCGCCATGTTGGAAAAAGCGTATTCCAGAATCAGGTCCCAGCCAATGATCCAGGCCACCAGTTCTCCCATGGTGACGTAGGTATAGGTGTAGGCGCTGCCTGCGATCGGGATCATGGAGGCCAGCTCGGCATAGCAGAGACCGGTGAAAGCGCAGACGATGGCCACCAGGACCAGCGACACCGCCAGCGCTGGACCGGCACCGGGACGGCCAAGAGACGACGTGTGATGGATAAGATAATCCAGCACGGGCGAGTTGAGGATCGAGGAGGTATCGAAGCGCTGCCCGGCAATCGCCGTGCCAATGACAGTGAAGATGCCGGAGCCAATGACCGCGCCGATGCCCAACGCCGTCAGCGACAATGGCCCCAGCGTTTTTCTCAGGCTGTGGGCCGGATCCTCCGATTCGCGTATCAGCTTGTCAATGGATTTTGTGGCGAAGATCTGTTTTGACAGGGCTTGGCTCCTGAAATTGCATTTCGCACAATCCATCACGGAGTCGTCCGGACCGTAACGTGAACGGCCCGGCGAAGGATGACATATGTGTTGTTGCTATTATCGCTTCGACGCTCCGCGGGCCAGCTTCTTCAGCTTTTGCTTGTTGGAGCCGCGCGGAACCGTGCGCTTTGGCTTGGGGGCTGCTTTTTTACGGGCCGTCCGCTTTACTTTTTTCCGCTCTGCTGTATCGGTGATTGCTTTTGTATTTGCCATTGGGTAAGGGATTCTCTCTCTTGGAAACTAAATTGTCGGTACGGGGTGAAACTGCAGCCGGGAGACGATTCAGACGCGCTCTAACTGCGCAAATTTCTCCACCAGTTTTTTTATGCCGAACCGAGGAAATTGTACCGTAATCTTTGTGTTTTCCCCTTCACCCTCGCGTTTGAAGACGACTCCCTCTCCATATTTCGGGTGTCGAACGCGCTGCCCGCTGCGAAAGCCGGTCTTGCCGCCGGGCTCGGAAACGGGAATCTGTGGGCGCGGAAACTTTTGTCCGCGTGCGGAGAAGAACTGCGCGATGTTGTCGATAGAGCCGCTGGGTGGGCTGCCTGACACCTTCGTTCTGGGGCTAGATTTCCCATGGGCAGCGCTTTGGGGCCTTTGATCCTCGTCTTCATAGCTCCAATGCTGATCGCCGTAAGTGTCGTGAGCGGTGCGATGCGAATTGGGGCGTGCGGTTTGCGCAGCATACCCTCCCCAGGTATTCGTGGGCACAGGCGCGCTTAAGTCGTTGATCAAATGGCCGGGGATTTCTCCGAGAAAGCGCGACGGTGTTGAATACTCCGGTGAATCGTTTCCATAGCGACGGCGGAAGCGCGCCCGAGTGACCAGCAAAGCATCCATCGCACGGGTCATTCCCACATAGCAAAGGCGGCGCTCTTCTTCCAGACCCTCGCCATCGTTGATGGTGCGCGAGTGCGGAAACAGACCCTCTTCCATGCCCGCCAGAAAGACCAGTGGAAACTCCAGGCCCTTGGCAGCGTGCAGCGTCATCAGCGTGACGCGAGATTCAGGATCATACTTATCCGTATCGCTGACCAGGGCCGCGTGATCGAGGAACTCCGTGAGTGTCTCGCCGCGCTCGTGCGCATCCTGAGCCGCGTTGGCGAGCTCGCGCAGGTTTTCAATGCGGGATTGTGACTCCGGTGTCGCTTCTTCTTCAAGTGCCCGAATATAGCCACTGCGATCGATCAGGAATTTGATCAACTCGGGCAGCGTCGCCGCATCCCCAGGCTTGCGAAAGGTATTCTCTTCCGTCGAGGAAGAGGTCTCCTGAAGCGATTTTCGTTCGTGCGGGGAGAGCGTCTTCGCATCTTCATTAGGCCGCGAGGACGCAAACGGTGAAAATTCCGCTGGATCGAAAGTCTCGGCCAGACCATTGCGAGTGTTGTCCGCGACAGCAATCTCGGCGTCGGTCATACCAAAGTCGAAACTGACGGCATCGTCACTGGCTGCGAATGCATGGTCGTCTTTGACGTCCGACTCGGTGCCTGCAGCGATATCCAGACTCAACTTCTCTGCAAAATTGGGGGTCAGCATGGCACGCGCATCTTCGATGATTCCTCGAAAATTCTCCAGCGCTGCAACCGCTCGTGCCGACACAAGACGTTGCACGATGGTTTCTCGGATTGCGTCCCAGGTGCTGATGCCGGTTTCGAGGGCAAGGCGCTCGATGGTATCGAGCGTCGTTTTGCCGATGCCGCGCGGCGGAGTATTGATGGAACGCTGCAGGGCAATCGAGTCGCTGGGGTTCAACACCAGCTTCAAATAGCTGAGCATGTCCTTGATTTCCGCGCGGTCATAGAACGAGAAGCCACCCACCATGGTGTACTGAATGCCGTAGCGGCGCAATGCTTCTTCCACCAGCCGCGACTGGGAGTTGGTGCGATAGAGAACAGCGATGCGAGGCGGCTCGGCGTCGTTGCCGGTCTGGCGAATATATTTCTGGATATGGTCGGCGATAAACAGCGCCTCGCCCTCGCCGTCCAGCGCTTCGTAGTAACCAACCTGCGCGCCGCCGTCGCGCGAGGTCCACAGGGTTTTTCCTTTGCGTTGCAGATTATTTGCAACGACTGCGCCGGCCGCCTCCAGAATCACCTGCGTGGAGCGATAATTTTGTTCCAGTCGAATGATTTTGGTGTGAGGGAAATCCTTTTCGAAGTCGAGGATGTTGCGAATGTCGGCGCCGCGCCAAGAATAAATGCTCTGATCTTCATCGCCGACGACACAGATGTTATGTTCCTCGCCGGCAAGCATCTTCATCAACTCATACTGTGGGCGATTGGTATCCTGATATTCGTCGATCAGAATGTAGCGGAAGCGGCGGTTATAGTAGCCGCGGACCGCCGGTACAGCGCGCAGCAGGCGAACCGCCTCCAGCAACAAATCGTCGAAGTCGAGTGCGTTGGCCCGCTCCAGCTCCTTGTTGTACAGGTCGTAGAGATGGGCAATGCGTTCCGTCTTGGGGTCCGAGGATTGCAGATAAATCTCTTGCGGAGCCAGCATGTGATTCTTCGCCCAGGAGATGCGAGAGAGCACGATGCGCGGAGTCAGTTGCTTATCCTCCAGGCCGAGCCGCCGCATCAATTGTTTGATCAGGCTTTGCTGCTCGGTTTCATCGTAGATGACAAAATCTTTTGTGCGGCCCTTGTCGCCAATGCGCAAAGCTTCAATGTCGCGCCGCAGGACACGAACGCAGAATGAGTGAAATGTGGCCAGCACAGGCCTCGCCAGGCTGCGATGGTCCATCAGGCGTTCGACGCGTTCGGACATTTCTTTGGCCGCCTTGTTGGTGAAGGTGACCGCCAGGATGGCATCCGCAGGTACGCCACGTTCTTCAATCAGATAGGCGATTCGATGGGTAATGACACGTGTTTTTCCGGAGCCGGCCCCGGCGAGAATCAACAGCGGACCATCGACGTTTTCAATTGCCGCGCGCTGCTGCGGGTTCATGTTTTCAAGCAATCGGGACACGAAAGGGAAGACTCCTGCGGTTACGAGCGCGACTTTCTGCCGCTCGCTGCGACACTTTCAGTGTATCGCGTGGAAGCGGAGACTCGCGCCACGATATGCTGGTTTTAGAGTGTCGAAATCAAAAACAATTTGCGTCTATTGTGGGTCCGCTGTTGGTGCGCGCGCAGAGTATCGAACGATTGCAGCGGAACTGGGTACCGAAATGGCGGAGACTGGCTTCCGGCTGGTCTATGGCGGGGCGCATGTGGGCCTGATGGGCGTCGTTGCAGACGCAGTACTCGCTGCGGGCGGGGAAGTTGTCGGAGTCATTCCGCAGCAACTGGCTGACCGCGAGGTGGCGCATGGAGGCTTGACCGAGTTGCATGTTGTTCGCAGCATGCACGAACGCAAGCGCATGATGGCGGAGCTGGCGGATGCGTTTGTCGCGCTGCCCGGCGGCTTTGGAACGCTGGATGAACTGTGCGAAGTTCTCGGCTGGGCGCAGTTGGCGATTCATGAAAAACCCATCATCCTGCTGGACGCAATGGAGTACTGGCAGCCGTTGTTCGCGATGCTCGACCGCGCGGTGGAGGAGGGTTTTCTGCAACTGCAACATCGCCAGCATGCGATGCGCGCCGCAGGCGTTGCAGATGTGTTCAGGCTTTTGCAGGCGGAACGTTCGTTTCGTCGCTGATGCTTGTCCGGCAGGCCTCGCAATTGCAGACTGATCGAAGGTAGTGCCAGGAATAGATTCCACTGGTGTGCCCGTCGTTCCAGTCGAAGCTGATGGCATAGCGTCCGACCGCGTGCACTTTATCTGGACGCACGGCAGGTTTGTACATTGGGAGCGCAGCTTTAGGTTCAGGTTTTAGCTCGCCAGGCTGGCGCCCGGCGGCTTCGCGTTCTTCCACGCAGGTCGCGCACGGGCACGCTGCACGCAGCCAGAGAAACGTCCAGTGGCTGGTGTGGCCATCCTTCCATATTATTTCGACGCCAGTGCCTTCTGTCTGGTTGACGCGGACATGCTGCGGGTCGATGGCTTCGCGAGAAAATTCTTGCTGTGGACCTGCGGCTTTGCGCGCTACATCTTCCGGAACAATGCGAATGCCTTCATGGCTCATACTCTTTTTCTACACCTGAACGCGGCTGACTGTAAGCGCGCCTGCGCTGAAGGCCTAGCGCCTGCAGCAAGAACGTGATGACGCCGCAGATCGCAACCGTCGTAACGAACGGCGCATGCTGCTTCTCGATTGTCTGGTACGCGATCGTATGCAGAAACACAAACACGAACAGTGCATAGTTCCAGCGTTGCAGTTGTTTCCAGCGGAGTTTGCCTAGCCTGCGCAGGGCATAATCGTTCGACGTGACGAACAGCAACAGCAAGATGATTGTCGCAGCCAAGCCGGTTTCATTAGCAAAGCCGAAAATGTCATGGCGGAGCGGGAAAGTGTGTCCTTCGCGGCGCTGATATACAAAATATAGCCAGGGTCGACCGCGCATGTGGACGCAGAGTCCAATAGTGGAGTGGAGAACCCCGAGAATTCCTGCCCAGATTCCGGCGTCGCGTCGAAGATCGCTCGATATCGGCATTCGTTGGCCGCGCAATAGATTCCACGGTCCAATCCAGAGCGTGATGACCAGCAAAACGAGGGCTGGATACGCGGTTGAAAAGCTCAACCTCGTGATCACGTCGGGATACGGACGCGTGATGTAGAGACAAAACACGGTCAACCCGGTGGCCAGCAGTAAGCAGAGATGATGTGTCAGCAAGCGGCGAGTCAAGCGTTTTGTTAGAAGTGTTCCCATGCGAAGTCCACAATTTTCAGTCGGAAGAAGCGATCGTCAATAGAGTTTCCAGAAGAAATAGGTTGTCACGATGCAGCCCATGATCACGACGACTGCGCGTATGCCGCGAGGTTTGTGCTTGCTCGCTGTCCGTGCGCTTAAATAGCCGCCAATGCTGGCTGCAATCATCATTGCTGCTCCATAGCGCCAAAACACGGCACCGTAAATGATGAAGGTTGCGGCCGCAATGGTATTGGATGTGCTGGTGATGATTGTTTTTAGCGCATTGATTTCATGCACGCTATCGATGCCGGCAATACTGAGAGTAGCCATAATCAACAGGCCAGCGCCTGCGCCAAAGAAACCGACATAAAGTGAGATGGCGAAGATTCCAATTGGCAATAGAATGCGCGCCAACGGCCGCAACCCGGTAGCATGGGCATGGTGCACGCCCTGGAACAGGCGCTGCTGCAGCACAGGTCCCAAGGCAAACAGCAACGTCGCCGTAAGCAAAAGCCAGGGCACCATGCGGAGAAAGGTTTGCTGCCGTGTCGCCAGCAGAAGGCGTGCCCCGATTAGACCCCCAACGAAGGCCGCGATCAGCAATGCTGGCAACAGGGTACGGTAGCGACGCAATTCCCGCCGATAGGCGGCGGCAGAGGTGATTTGTCCGGGCAACAATGCCACCGTATTGGTAGCGTTGGCATGCACGGGCAGAACGCCAATTTGCAATAGGGCTGGAAACGACAGCAACGATCCGCCGCCGGCGATTGCGTTAATGCCTCCTGCAAGGAAGGCCACGATGGAGAGCCACGCGACATGGAGCACGGAAGACGACAGCATTCTTTCAGATTGTAGCGTGCGACGGTCGGCTGAGCCGTTGTGAAGACTTATAAATCAGATGTCGAGCTCTCTTTCAACTAACGGCGGCGTTGCGCTTCGGGCCTACGCTGCTATGCATGATTTCGATGAAGGCTTGTGCGGCACGGCTCAGCGATTTGTCTTTGCGATATACCAGCACCAAGTCGCGCGCGATACGCACATCTTCCAGCTCGATGACGCCAAGCAACCCAGCGGCGAATTCCGTAACCGCGTTGGAGCGGGCCTGGAAACCTACTCCGACGCCCGCCGCTGCGAATCTCTTGATGAGTTCATTCGATTCCAGCTCCATTGATATTTCCGGTTTCAGTTGACCCATGGCGAACATTTGATCGATGGCATCTCGCGTTCGTCCCTGCTTGGGCAGGATCAAAGGATAGGCCGCGACGTCTGCCAGTTGGGCTGTGGATTTGGCCGTCAGCGGATGCCCAACCGCGGCAATCACGACCATTTCATCCTTGTGGACGGGCACAATGGTCAGGCGCGGATCGTTGACAGGTTGCGTGGTCACGCCAAAATCAACCTCCTGCGACAAGACCGCCTCCAGCGTTCGCGAGCGCTCGTGGCGCGCAATCGAGACGGAAACCCGGGGATATTTTCCTTTGAAGTGGGCGAAGACCTGGGGCAGGATGTAAAGGCAGGTGGCCTCATTGGCGCTGACGACGAGTTGGCCGCGTGGCGTGCGCGCCATCTCGGCCAGGGCGCGAACGATATTTCGGCGCGCCTGCAGCGTCTCTTCCGCGTACTCCAGAAAAAGCCTGCCTCCGCCGGTCAACGTAACCCGGCCACCGGTGCGGTCAAACAACCGGGCCCCAATATCCTCTTCCAGGGCGCGGATCTGCGCGGAAATCGCCGGCTGGGTGCGAAACAGTTTCTCCGCCGCTCGGGAAAAGCTGGCGTTGCGGGCGACTTCGACAAACGCTTTGAGTTGCTCAAAATCCATGTCGGACGGTTCGACTCCAGGGTCGGTGC
>JAJZCA010000102.1 GCA_021798735.1 Acidobacteriota bacterium
CCGATCTCCAACTCGCGAATATTGCCGGGCCAATCGTACTCCGTCATGAGTTGCGTCACCTCCGGGCTAAAGCGGCGCAGCGGGCGGCCGTACTGAATCGCATACTTTTGCAGCAGATAATCGGTCAGCACGGGAATCTCATCGCGGCGCTCGCGCAGCGGCGGCAAAAAGATAGTCACAACGTTGATGCGGTACAACAGGTCTTCGCGGAATAAGCCTTCGCGGACCCTGTCTTCCAGCAATTTATTGGTGGCGCACACCACGCGTACATCGACGGCGAGATCGCGTTTGGCGCCAAGTCTGGAAAACGTTCCATCCTGCAGCACGTGCAGCAGTTTCGCCTGCAGCATGGGATGCATCTCGGCAATCTCATCCAGAAAAAGGGTGCCATGATTGGCCAGTTCAAACTTTCCGGGCTTATCGCGAGTGGCGCCGGTAAACGCTCCAGCCTCGTACCCAAACAACTCACTCTCCAGCAAATCGTGCGGGATCGCAGCGCAATTCACCTTGATGAACGGCTTTTGCCTACGACGCGAGTACTCAAACAGCAGGCGCGCAATCACTTCTTTTCCCACTCCGCTTTCGCCGCGGATCAATACGGTGACATCGGTGCCCGCAACTTTCTCAACTGTGTTGCGGATCTCCGCCATGCGCGGATTGGCGCCCACCATCGCGGGCGGCGGCAGCAGCGGCATGGAAGGATCCACCTCTTTGCCGTCCTCGATGACCGGCGAGGTCACGGCTGCGATGGCGGCCATGTCTTCGCCGCGATTCTCCGCGACAGCCGGCACTGGAACAGGTAGCCGCTCCAGCACGGACTGAGCCCGTTCCACCATGGAAGCGGTGTCCAGCGGGAGCGTCCAGACGTCTTCCGCGCCAAGGCGAGATATGCTGAAGGTAATTATTTCGGTGGGCCGGGCCAGCGCCGCCACGATGGGCAGGTAAGGATGCCGCGCCCGCACCTGCTCCAGCAAGCTGCCATCCTTGTCCAGTTCCAGCACCAGTAGATTGGGAGTTCGTTCCTGCAACTGCTCCAGCAGGTGCTCTGGCGAGCGCACCTGCACCAGCGATATCGTCGCGCCAGCCTGCATTAGCACTTGCGCCAACGATGCGGAATGCGCCGTATCCAAGACGGCGAGCAAAACCTGGACCTGAGTCACAACCATGAAAGAGTAATTTGATTTTAGACGCTTTTCCGCGCTTCCTATGGAACATTAGATGCGAAGAGTGAGTGCGATTCAATTGCATGGCGATTGGGCGAGCAATCAGCCAACGCGTCAGCGGCCTGGATGTGAATCCGCTGCACACCCTACAATGACAGAGTCGGCTTTGTTCTTGCCAACTTCCGGGTTGCCAGGGAGACTCACTTACCTTCGTCGGGGATACCGGTCCTGGCCGGCTGCAGCGTTCGGGAACTCTCGTCCGACGCAAGATGGCGGCGGCAAATTCGCTTGTGGGACAAGATTGTACGAAACTATATAAGGACATTTTTATCCATCGGGAACAGGAACAGATGAAGGAAACGAGCCCCAGAAAAGTCGAGCTGTTCGACACCAGTCTTCGGGACGGGATGCAACAGCCTAACCTCGAAATTTCCATACCGAATGCCGTGAACTTGCTGCAGCGCATGGCCGCGTTTGGCGTCCATTATGCGGAAATCGGTTTTGCCGGCGCGAATCAATTCGTGGGAGATTTAACCCGCGCGCTTTCTTCGGTCGATACGGGGAGCATGAAGCTGGCTTTGTTCGGCAGAAGCCGCGGGCGCGGCGCCAAGGTGGAGGAATGGCCCGACGTGCAATTCATGGTCCGTCACAAACAGCGCGTTCCTGTAGCGGTCGTTGTCGTCAAATCCAGGCTGCTGGATGTGATCCGGTCGCTGGAAACAACGCCGGAAGAAAATCTATCGATGGCGTACGAAACCATTGCGTGCCTGCAGGACCACGGGCTGGAAGTCTTCGTCGACTTTGAGCACGCCATGGACGCTGCATGCGGCCGTCGGGAAAGCGGCGCGGCTTGCGAGGCGGATTTCAGCAAGCGCAGCCTGGACTACTTCAACCAGATGATGGCGCAATGCGTCCGCCAGAAGGTGAGCCGATTGGTGGTTTGCGATACCACCGGCGGCGCGGGCCCGGAAGAAGTGACCCAGGTGATGAGCTGTCTGACGTGGGCTTATCCGAATGTCAAGTTCGGGTTTCACGGCCACACGGACCGCGGTCTGGGAGTTGCCAACACCCGGGCTGCCATTTTCGCCGGCGCGGCCCAGATTCAAGGCACGTTGGTGGGAACCGGGGAACGCTGCGGCAACGTGAACCTGACGACTGTGATCGGCGGCATGCAACTCAGGGACGAAGCTGAGTTTGTCACGCCCGAATCGCTTCCCGGGCTGACCGGTCTGGCGCATACGGCCTACGCCGCGTTCGGGTTGGATGTGCCGCACAGCGCGGCAATTGTCGGCCAGGGCGCATTTGGCACCTGGGCGGGGATGCATGGCAGCAGCGAACGCAAAAATCCAGGGGCTTACCTCTGGTGCGACCCTGCCAGAGTCGGCGCCAGCCCGGTCATCGGAGTCAGCGGTCAATCGGGAAAAGCGAACATCATGCTGCTGTCTGAATCGTTGGGTGTTGCGCTCGATGCGACCCAAGCCCAGACGTTGATGGACGCAAACCAGTCGATGATTGAAGGAGGCGGGTTCACGGCCAGCGAAGTTTCCTTCCGGCTGGCCTGCATCCGGGTGCTGAGACCCTTGCGCAACAGCTTCAGCGTGAAAAGCTGGAAAGTCGTGGACGAATCGGACGATACCGGGAACCGATTCGTGCGCGCCTCCATGTCGTTGCAGATGGGCGACGCCACCGTGACGGAAACGACGGCGGAGGGCGCAGGTCCCGTGGATGCGCTGAGCAAAGCGATGCGGCAGGAACTGGAACGTTGGTATCCGGCCATCAAGCAGATGCATTTGGAAACGTTCAGCGTGACCGCCATCGACATTTCGGCACACGACACGGCGGCACACGTGCGCGTCACGGTCAGCTTCCAGGCCGACGGCCACGAACCGTGGACCACTGCGGGCGTGAGCAGCGATTTAAACCAGGCGGCACTGATGGCCATCGTGGATGGCTTTCATTATTGGCTGCTGAAAAATTCCGACTGACTCCGGGATCTGCTTCCGCAGAATCGCCTATTGGGAAATGTATCCAGTGCACAACGTTTCCACCGCATTGTGCAGGCGAGCGGAAAATTCCGCATGAGACTCGTTCGGTTGCTGTTGCAGCGGTTGCCCGACGCGAACCTCAAGTCCATGCGGCCGCAGGCGAGCGAAGCCTTTCTGCTGCGCCGCCCGCCAAAGTCCGACAAGAGCGATGGGAACCACGTGCGTGTTGGATTCCTGTGCCAGCAGGCTGATCCCCGTCTGAAACGGCTGCAGTTCGCCGGTCAGGGTGCGTTGTCCTTCTGGGAACACCAGCACGTTGTCGCCTCTGTCGAGCGCTTGTCCGGCGTGGGCAAAACTCCGCCGCAGGCCCGCGCCCGCAGGCAGGGGAAACACATTGAAGAGCGCGGTGACCAGGAATGCCTGCAACGGAGCCAGCCAGCGCAGCGGTCCCGCGCCGACTCCGGCGGCGTTGCGACGGCGCTGCCATGCTGCGAGCAACTCAGCAGACATGGCCACGGCCATGTGCTGGCGCACGCGACGCGGAAGCGCGTACAGCACCAGCGGAACATCGAAGGCAGTGACGTGATTGGCAACGTAGATGGAGGGCTGTGCGGGCAATGCGTTTGCATTGCACTGGACACGGGGATGGGCGAGCAGCCAAACCAGCGGACGCAGTTTCCATTCGATAAAAAGCATGCGCAGGAATTGGACGGGCGCGCTCCACGGCCAATGGGGATATTTTGTTTCGCCCCCCCCGCGCCGCGGCGAGGATGGGGTGGCCGCGTTGGTCTTGCCAATCCCAGGTCTCAAAGGCGAGACCTGGGGCACCCTAGGTTCTTTTGACTCGGCGTTCTTTTCGTCGACAGTCTGAAGTCCGTGCCCCTCTCCGGCTTGCGCTGGGTGCAATAGTTTCCGCAAATCCCCTAGTGTGTGCGCGGCGGCCACCTCAGCATCGCCGATGGAAACGCCGAACTGCTCCTCCATCGCCATGGTCAGTTGCATGCGACCCAGGCTGTCGAGATGGAGATCGGTGGCAAGTTCCGCCATATCGTCGAGGCCCTCGACGGACTGTCCCGTGACCTGTTGCAGCAGTCGCAGCAGCGGGTCCTGACTCGCGGTCAGGGAAAAAGATGCGTTGTCGTCGCGCATCTGCTGCGAGACCCACGCGGCCACCTCGCGGCGCAACAATTTTCCCATGGTGTTACGAGGAAACTCATTCGCCGGCCAACGCAGCATGTTGCGGACCTGCTGAAATTCCTGCAGGCCGCGATTGGCGGCGGAAAGAACCTGCGCCAGGTTCGTATCCTCGGCGCGATCCTGCAGGATCACGACGGCAACGGGCTCGGGCCCACGCGGCGACTCCCACGCAACCACCACGCAGTCGCGCACGCCAGGTTGGGCGCGAACCACCTGCTCCAGGTCCTCAGGATGAATATTCATTCCCGAGGCGGCGACAATTACATCGCTTTTGCGGCCGAGGAAACGCATCTGGCCGGAGGGGTCGATCGCTCCAAGGTCGCCGGTGTGCAGCCACTCGCCGGTACGCGGCTCGATGCCGCCGTTGCGCCATGTGCCCGCAGCCAGCATGGGTCCGCGCACAAGAATTTCGCCGTCGTCGGCAACGCGCACTTCGCGTCCGGCGAGCGGTTTGCCTATGCTGCCGCGCGTGGGGTGCATGGGGTGGTTCAGCGTCGCCAGTGCGGTCGTCTCCGTCATGCCATAGCCCTGCACCAGCACGAAGCCGAGCGCATTCCAAAACTGCTCCACCTCTTCTGGAAGCGTAGCGCCGCCGGAAACGAAGGCCCAGAATTTGAAGCCGAAACCGCGATGCACCTTGCGCATGCTCCACCACTTCTTCCAGACGCGCTGGTCCTGGACGGCGGTGAGGCGGGCCTGCAGGTTTGGGTCGCTCGAGAGCAAATGAACGCGCAATAATTCCAACACGCGCGGCACGACAGCAGCGACGGAAATGCGCTCGCGGCGAATCCGCTCCATCACGTGGCCGGCGACAAGATTGTCTTCATAGTGGACCTGGGCGGCCAGCAACGGAGGAACCCACAGGCCCATGAACTGGCCGAAGACGTGGCTCAGCGGCAGCGTGTGCAGGAATCGCAGCGGATGCACCCAGCGCTCGTAGCGCAGGTATTTCGCGATCTCGCGCTCCAGCACTTCGACGCTGGACAAGACGTTGCCATGCGTGTGAACGATGCCTTTGGGTGTCGAGGTGGTTCCTGAGGTGAAGAGAATCTGTAGCGGCGTGTTGGCAGCGAGGGAAGGCTCCGGCTGCAGCATCGGCGAGGCTGGCAGCGTGGAGGAAAAATCTTCGAAGGAAATTTTTCCGGCGGATTCCGGCGTCGATTCTTGCGGCAGTTTATGCAGATGCTCCCGATCGCCCACGATCAGCCGGGGCGTTACATCCGCAATCACGCGGATCGCAAAATCAATACTGCCGGCTGCGTCCAGCGGAACCGCAATGACTCCACGCAGCACGCAGCCGAAAAACGCTGCGACCCACTCGGCGGAGTTTGCGCCCCACAGCAGAACGCGCTCGCCGGGGGCGAGGCCGCGATCCGCGAGAAGCCGCGAGAAACGGCCCGCAAGTATCGCCAGCTCGGCATACGTGGTGGCTGCGCGCCGATTTCCGGGATAGCCGACGATGGCGATCTGCTTGCCATGCCGCTCAAAATCTTCGACGAGAGTGGCTAGATTCTTCCGCATGATGAGGTGTCAACGCGCACAAGGAAGCGCGCGGCTACGATAACGGCGGTCCCTTGTCCGGAATCTCATTCGCAATGGGGCGCACGCGCACGCGATCGACGCGGCGATGAGAAGCCTCGAGCACTTCCAGATGCAGACCTGCCAACTCGATCACTTCCCCGGGAAATGGAATATGCCCCGCCTCCTCTGTCGCCAGGCCGCCGACTGTGGTCGATTCGTAGTCTCCGGCCAGAGGCAGTGGAACAGAGTCGTCGAACAATTCTTCCAACTGACTCAGCTCAAAATTTCCGGGCACGATATACGATCCATCCGGCTGCGGCTGGGCGGTTTCTCCGGCGGCCGCAGTTTCATGTTCGTCGCTGATGGCACCGACAATTTCTTCCACGATGTCTTCGATCGTTGCCAGTCCGGCGAGGCCGCCGTATTCGTCGATGACCAGGGCCATGTGTTGCTTATCGCGCTGCATTTCGCGCAGCAGAGACTGAATGTTTTTTGTCTCCGGCGTAAACATGGCAGGCCGCGCGATGGAGCCGACGGTTGCGCTTGCCGCTTCGATATCGGAGATGTGCAACAGGTCATGCATAAATGCAATCCCCAACACATCGTCAAGATTGCTGCGGTACACGGGCACGCGGGAATAAGCGTGGGTGCGCAGTTGCTCCGAAAATTCAGTCAGCTTCATGTCGGCGGGAACGGCAAAAATTGCAGGTCGCGGGGTCATCACCTCGCGCACGATCTTGTCGCCGAATTCCACAGCGGAGCGGACCAGGGCGCGATCGCTTTCCTCCAGAATACCTTCTTCTTTGCCGGCTTCAATCAGCGCATCGACCGCTTCCGCGGAATCTTCTTCGACCAGCGGCTGGTCGGATTCTGCAAGCGCGGCGATGGAAAGCAGGAAGCCCAGTCCCAGCGTGATGGGAAAGATCAAAGAAAAGAGGACCCGCAAAACGCCGGTGAGCCGCTCCACCCATTGCCCGCGGGTGCGGGTGAAAAACATCTGCGGCAGAAAGTCGTGGAACAGCAGGATGGTCAGAACAATGGCGAGAACCGTTTGCGCGATGCCGCTGGCCACTGGTTCAGAATTGGCCTGATGGGCCCGCAACGCAATATGCGCAAACACCAGCGCCAGGGACGCCAGAGACAGCAGCGTCAAGATGGAGGCCGATTGCGCCGCGTGTTCGCGGGTCATCTTCAGGCGCGGTTCAATCTGCTGTTCCCAGACGTCAATATTTTCCTGAAACTCGCGTGAGAGAAATTTGCCCATCTCCGAATACAGCCGGTTCACGTAGGAGGCGAGGGTGAGAATGGCGAGCAGCAGCAGAATCAAAATGAATTGCAGGATTGTCATGGGCGGCCAGCCCGTTTCCTGCTTTCCATTGTACGAGCGTCCGATTTCCGTTGAACGCTTGCTTCTTTCAAGCGTTGCCTGGGAGAGACTTGTCCACCCGCACTGCGGGCAATCAGTGCGCTTGGCAGCCGGAATCGGCGGCGCAGTTGCTCCTCACGGCTGGCCATTTCGCCGCAGTCAGTTTCGTGGTCGTAACCGGCCAGATGCAGCAGCCCGTGCAGCATCAGGATTTTCAACTCCGTCATCAGTGGATGGCCGAACTGCTTTGCCTGACGCGCGGCAGTATCGAGTGAGATGGCAATGTCGCCGGCGATGGTGGGATGGGCCACGCGCGAGCCCGCGGAAGACTTTTGGGCGGGTAGATCGAGCGCGGGGAAGGAAATCACATCGGTCGCGTGATGCAACCCGCGAAATTTTCCGTTCAGTTGCTTGATTGCATGGTCCGATGTCAAGAACACAGAAACCTGCCCCGAGACAGGCACAACCCTCCTCGCCCGCCTCAGAAACGGACGCAGCGCTGAGAGTGCGAACTCCGCACCTGTTCTGCCGTTCGTACCTCTATGGGCTTCAGGGTCGATGATGATCATCGCATGAAGCATGATATCGCAGAGCGCTTTCCGATTCTGTGAACTTTCGAGATTCAGCTACGCGCAGTAATTTCCCATTCACTGCGTTTGCACCTGCGGCTTGTCGTCGGTCCCATTTCGCAAGGGTTCGGCGATTTCCAATGGCAACTCCCGCTGACCGCGCGTGTAGCCGTCGTAAGCGCAAACGATCCGCTGCACCAGTTGATGACGCACCACATCTCCTTGCTCGAAATAGCAGAAGTCGATGCCGTCGACATTCTTCAGCACGTCGATCGCTTCAATCAGGCCGGACTTGCGCGGGTTGGGCAAATCGATCTGAGTGATGTCGCCGGTGATGACAGCTTTGGCGTTATTGCCCATGCGAGTGAGAAACATCTTCATTTGCTCGCTGGTCGTGTTCTGCGCTTCGTCCATGATGATGAAAGCATCGTTCAGCGTGCGTCCGCGCATAAAGGCCAGTGGAGCGACTTCAATCACGCTACGTTCCAACATTTTGTCGACGCGTTCCGGTTCCAGCAGATCGTACAGCGCGTCATACAGCGGCCGCAGGTAAGGATCGACCTTTTCCTGCAGTGTGCCCGGGAGAAATCCCAACCGCTCGCCAGCTTCCACGGCGGGACGCACCAGCACCAGCCGCGAAACTTTTTTCGCCGTCAGCGCCGCTACCGCCATCGCCACCGCCAGATAGGTTTTCCCCGTACCGGCTGGTCCAATGCCGAACACCATGTCCGAACGTTCAATCGCCTCCAGATACTGCCGCTGATTTACCGATCGCGGCTGCACCATGCGGCGAATGCCGGTGGAGCGCTGCTTGCCGCTGTCGACCAGGCTGCGCAGCGTTGCTGCCTTGTCGGCGACCACCAGTTTCAACATTCCATGCAACTCGCCATTTTGCAGCGTCACGCCGGCTCGTCGCAGCGTCTCATAGTCGGCGAAAATCTGTTCCACGCGGGCAATCACCTCCGGCTCGCCCTCCAGGTACAGTGCGTCCGAACGCAGGTCGATGCGAACTTTCAGAGTGTTTTCGATCAGATGAAGGTTTTCGTCGCGGGTACCGAAGATGGGCTCGATGTTGGGGGTGATCTCGATGGTTTTCTTCATCAATAAGACTGTTAGCCTCCATAAGATTTGGGTGCGCCAAGGCGGAAGGCAGCGCGGGCTGCCTGAGGACAATACATTCTGTTGGATTGCCGGAGCGACGGTTCGGATGGCTGAACAGCAAGCTGCGAAGCGTCTTTCCGGGCGAGTTCCAGCCCATGGGATGGGCCTGCCCGCCGACTCGTTCGCACTGCGTTGTTGAGCACGAGGATGATGCGCACAGAGTAGCGCCGACGGAAGATTCGAGTCAATCGTCAAATGAAAAATATTTGTGACGGAATCCATCGACCCACGGAATGGAGACGGATTTATGGCGGACGGTCACGGCAATTGCCCGGCTATTGCGTAGGCACGGACTCGCCGGCGACGGGGTAGGCATGCGCGACCCAATCCTGGCCGAAGCTCGATTCCAGCATCACCACATGAAGATGGGTGAAGCCCATGGCTTTCAGCGACTGAAACGCCGGACGAATATTCGGGCATTTGTCGATGGGGCAGCAGCCGCAATAGATGTAGATTTCCGCATTTTTCGGCAGTTTACTGGCCGCGTTCTTCAGCGCTTGCAGCCCCTCCGGGCTGGAGGCGGGCCCAGCGTAGATGGAGCCGGGAATGTGCTTGCTTTTGTAGAGGACCTGAAAGCCAACCTGCAGGATGACGGGCTTCGCGCCCTTGCTGTTGGCGAGCAGGGCAACCATCGCGCTCGGTTGCGTGACTTGCGTCGCCGTCCACGGAGTGGACGCAGCCTCCTGCGCACGGGCCGCCATCGTCACAACGCTCGTCACTGTAAGGATTGCAGCCACCGCATACCGTAGCCGCGCACTTCGAGGAGAAATTTTCATATCGTCAGTGTACTGCGAAGGGGATTCAGTGATCGCGTCGAGATGCGTCGAGGTTGGCTTCGACAAAGCTGGAAAACTCCATCCGCATTACCTGGTGGGACCGGCGGCTTTCGCCAACGCCCCTGTACTTTCGTTCCAGGCGGTCCAGGGCATCCTCGGCGGAAACGCCCGGTTTGTTGTCTTGCAGCGCCTGCCGCCATACCTGGCGCAGTTCGTCGATGCCCTGCTGGCGCAGGCTGCGCTTCTGCGTCCAGTTGCGCAGCGTGGGGCGAGTATCTCAAGCGCTGGGAAAGTTTGTCACGCAGATGTTGTTCGGCATTCAGGCCGCCAGGACGTGAAGCTGAGTAACATCGGCCGGGCGCTGGACGAAGCCATTCCCCTGACCAAGCGTGCCGAGAAGCTATGGCTGGTGGTCATCGCAGGCTTCGGCCAGCAGCCGATTGTGCTTATGACCAACCTCAAAATGCGAACGCGGGAATCGGAAAGCCTTTGGTGGGCGGCGCAAATCTTTTGGACGAGATGGAAAGTTGAGGAAACTTTCCGGCACCCCTTGACAGTATTTGCGGGCACTGTGTATACCGGTGGCACGTAAGTTCCCCTTTGAAATATGTTCCAAAGGGGAATATTTGAAGCGTATTTAGGAGGTTTAGCGATGCCCAAGTTTATTCGCAACAAAATGCTGCAGATCTCGGCGATCGTTTTTGCGCTGATATTCGTGGTGGCGATCGCCTTAGTAGCCCCATCGCGCCTCACAGCGCAAACATCTTTGGGAACATCGAGCGTTGGAGGAACAATACGCGATCCCTCTTCACTCGGCGTTCCTGGGGCAGCCGTCCACCTGTTCGACACGCAACGCGGTACAACACGCGACACGGTGACGAACAGTCAGGGCGAATATCTGTTTACCGCTGTGCTGCCATGAATCTACACTGTGAGAACTGAGCAAAATGGATTTAAAAAAGCCAGTATCCAAAATGTAAAAGTAATCATCGACCAGCTTGCCACGGTGAACGTGACATTGCAGGTTGGTACGGTTTCCCAGTCCGTAACCGTAAACTCAGCAGGCTCTACGCCCCTGCTTGATACGACTACAAACTCTTTGGGAACAGTTATGAGTAACGTCCGTGTGGAGCAACTTCCCTTGAACGGCCGAGATTTCCTGCAGCTTGCTCAGCTAGTGGGCGGCAGCCAGCTACCTACCGGCGGATCGGACATGGTTACGGCCCAGACAGGACACAGCAACATGACCATCAGCGTCACTGGAGCCAATCAATTTGAGACAAGCTATTTCATCGACGGTATAGCGACACGTGGATCGCGTATTGGAAACTCCTCGATCAATGAGTCGGTAGCGGCCATCGATCAATTCAAGATCGAACTTGGCTTCTTCATGCCCGACCTCGGGCCGAATTCTGGCATCATTGATGTCATGACGAAATCAGGGACAAACAAACTCCATGGGGAGGCTTATGAGTTTCTACGAAAAACAGGACTGAATGGCCGCAACTACTTTGCTACAGAACCATTAATTCTGCAGCGTAGTCAATTCGGCCTTTCACTAGGCGGTCCGGTCATTCTCCCTAAACTGATCAATGGGCGTAATAAGCTCTGGTTCTTCTCCAACTATGAGGGTACCCGCCAGGCTACGTCAAACGTAG
>JAJZCA010000103.1 GCA_021798735.1 Acidobacteriota bacterium
GAGGCGCTGCGCACCTATGAAGGCGAGCGCGGCTACCAGCCGATGCTGGCGGTGTGGGCGGAGATGGATGTGATCCTGGCCGATGAGTTCCGGGACGGCAATGTGCCGGCGATGATGGCCCCGTTGGCGGTGGCCAAGCGGGCCTTCGCGGCGCTGCCGGAGACGGTGACGAGTTTTTACTATCGCGGCGATTCGGCCAGCCACGAGAAGGAATTGCTGGCGTGGCTACGCGACGAGAAGCGCGCCGATGGCCCGCAGGGGAAGATTGGCTTCGCCATCAGCGCGCGCATGAGCGAGGCGCTGCATCGGGCCATCTTGCAGATTCCGGAGGCGGGTTGGAATCTCTACGGCAAAACCGACGGCAAGGAGGTTCGCGAGTGCGCGGAGGTGGATTTTGTGCCGGGAGAAAAGTCCGAGCATAAGGACACGCAGCCGTTGCGCTACGTGGCGATTCGCATTCGTCCGCGGCAGGAGGAGTTCTTTGCCGACGGCCAACGGGAGAAGCATTTTGCCGTGGTGAGCAACCTGTGGGAGTGGAAGCCGGAGCGGCTGATCCAGTGGCACCGGGAGAAGGCCGGGACAATCGAAGCGGTACATGACGTGCTGAAGAACGAGCTGGCCGGAGGCGTGATGCCGAGCAAGTATTTTGGCGCGAATGCAGCCTGGTTGAGGCTGGCGGTGATCGCGCACAACGTGCTGACGGCGTTGAAGCGGATCGCGTTGCCGGCGGAATTATTGCGGGCGCGACCCAAGCGGCTGCGTTTCCTGATCTTCAACACGGCCGGACGGTTGGTGCAACATGCGCGGAAAATGCGGCTGCGGCTGGCCGCATTGGCAGAGCGTATCGCCCTATGGAAGGAGGCCTTGCGACTGCTGCCAGTCGCTACATGAGAGAAGGCTGCGGCAACGCGTGTCGACGGATTTTCCTGAGCCAGTTTTGATCGACCCAGGCACAACTGTGTCGCCAGCTGGGCCGCAGGGCCACCTGCCATCCGTGCAGCAGAGCCTGCCGCGGGTTATACCCGGCCTGCGAAGCCAGACCGCCGATGGAAAGTCTCCTCCAGCGACCAAACGACCATTGCGTTTGCCCTTCCGCTACCTTATCGACGGATTGGGGCCTCGCAAGAGGGCTTTACTCTTGCAAATTCCTGGCGCATGGCGGTGCGGCGATTCGCTGGCCCAAACCGATTCCTGACAGTTACACTTCCATCGCAGGCAATTCGATGGGAGTTCCAGTGTTCAACCGCCGCACCTTCCTCAAAACGAGTGCAGCCGCCCTTCCGCTGACCGCTCTCGACGCTTTCCACCCGGCTTCGACGCTCTCTGCGGAACAAGCGGCTGTCGCTGTCGCTAGCGGGCCCGCGCCCCAACTCATCCCGCTGCCTCCTCGCCTCGCTCCCATCAACTCCGCCGCTGAGCCCTGGCAGCAGAAGGTTCGCCGCGTCGGCCAAAGCAACATGACCGAGCACGACCCCGCCGTCATGAATGTTGAAGAGTGGGCCGACTACTGGCACTCCGCCGATGCCGACATCGTTTTCATCAGCGTTACTGGCATCCTCGCGTTTTATCCCTCCAAGGTGCCGTTCCATCGCCACGGAAAATACCTGCATGGCCGCGACTTCTTCGGCGAGTGCGTCGCCGCCGCGAAGAAGCGCAATATGCGCGTGGTCGCCCGCATGAGCCCCGACCTCAACTGGGGCGATGCGCTCGCGGCCCATCCAGAGTGGGCCATGCGCTATAAGGATGGCTCGGTGCAGTTCAACAGTCAGGAACCGCGCCTCTTCAAGACCTGCATGTTCTCCACTTACATGGACGACTACGTTCCGGCCATCATGCGGGAGGTCAACTCGCTCTACGACGTGGACTGTTTCTACACCAACGGCTGGCCGCCCATCGGCAGCCTGCCGGACTGTCACTGTGCCGTCTGCAGCAAGCTGCCGCCCGCCAACACTCCCGCATACTGGCGCGTCTTCGACGATCGCGTTTTCGAGCTGTGGCAAAAGTACGACGCCATTGCCAAAGAAAAAAAGCCGGACAGCTTCTTTTTCGCCAACCTCGGCGGCAACGTCCGCTGCGGTCCCAATCTCGATCGCCTGGGCAAGCTCGCGGTATGGTTCCAGGCCGACAACCAAGGCCGCACCTACAACGACGCCGCAGTCTGGGGATGCACGCTGCAAGGCCGCGTCTGCAATGCCGTGCTGGACGGGAAATTTGCCGCCAACGTCACCGGCGCGTACTCGACCGGAGCTGTTACATGGCGCAACGGCTCCAAGACGCCCGCCGAAGCCACCATGTGGTTGAACGAGACCCTGGCCGGCGGCATGGTCCCCTACTATCACTTTGTCGGCTCGGAAGACGGTCTGGGCGAGGACCGCCGCTGGCAGGCAGTCGGCGCGGATTATTTCCGCTGGACGGCGCAACACGATGCCCACTTCACCACCCGGCGCTCCATCGCCAACATTGGCGTCGTGATCGGACAAAGCACGCAGCTTCTCTACCCAGGTCCCGCCACCGCGCGATCACGCGACTATATGCATCAGACGACCCAGGGCCTCTACGACGCGCTCCTCCAGGGCCGCTTCGCGTTTGACTTCGTCCATGAAGACCGTCTCGACGCGGAACGCCTCAGTAAGTATCGCGCCCTCGTGCTGCCAAATATCGCCATGCTGAGCGACCGCCAATGCCAACAGATTCGCGATTACGTGCGCTCCGGCGGGTCCATCATGGCCAGCTTTGAGACTTCGCTTTACGATGAAAATCTTAATCCGCGTGCCGATTTCGGCCTCGCCGATCTGCTCGGTATCCACAAGGCCGGAGAGGTCGTCGGCACCAACGGCAATGCGTACTATGCGCGCATCGAAAGTCCCGACTCCACCAGCCAGCACCCGCTCTTACGTGGATTCAACGACACCAACTGGCTGCCCGGCGCGCAGAATCGCGTCCCGCTGCAGCCCGTGCCGAACCCACTGCTCACTGTCGTCCCCGGCTTCGTCAGCTATCCGCCGGAGCTGGCCTACCCGCCTGTTGCGCACACCGATGTGCCCGCGGTGGTCCTGCGCGAATCCGGCTCCAGCCGCATCGCCTACTTTCCCGGAGACATCGAGCGCACTTACTGGCTCACCGGCCATGGCGATCTGCTGCGACTGCTTCTCAACACCATCCAGTGGGTCACGCACGACCAGCGCATCGTGCACGTTGACGGTGAAGGCTTCATCGAGACCCTCAGTTGGGAGACGTCGCCTGGCTATGCCGTGCATCTGCTCAACTACACCAATCCCAACGCCCAGCATTGCTGGCTGCAGTCGATCTACCCTCTGGGCTCGCAGACCGTCAGCATGCATCTGCCGCAGGGTGTTGGAGTGAAAGCTGTCGAGCTGTTGAAAGCAGGGCACACCGTGCCCTTTCATCTGGTGCGCCAGACCTTGCAGTTCACCATTCCGCGTGTTGAAGACTATGAGGTCGCCGCGATAACCGTCACGTAGCGCACGCCAGCTAAGGCCGGTGTCGACAGGTTGACAGGTTCCTGTTGCAACGGACACGTATTTTTTTCTTCGTCGTATCGCAGCCTGATTGGATAGAGAGTGGCGCGCTTACCTTCCTAGCTCGTAGTGAAAGCCGAAGCGACCGATCAACATCAGGGAATGATCGCTCGGCGGAAGAATCTGGAAGGACTCGATTTTCCGATGGGTGTCATCGCGGATTGCCTGCACCTTACCAAGGAATCTACCGGAAGCGGCCTCGTAGAATAAGACCTCTAAACTCTCGTTCACCCGATGCCACCCGAACACGTATTGTCCGGGCTCAAGGGAGGCTGTTCCAATCCTCAGCGGAACCTGCGTTACCAGGAAGATGGAGTACTTTCCGTTTGCGGAGTATCCCGATGTGATGAGTACGGCGCCCGCCACATACTTTCCAGCACTGTCCACGATTCCAGTTGCAGTCCGCGATTCTGTTTCAATTTGTTCTCTCACCACCGGCGCCCGGGCCGGAATCCAGGCGTTCAGTTCTTGTTGTGTTGCCACGCGCCATCTCTGTGCCGCCGAGACGTTCATCGTGAGCAGCAAGGTCGCGACCGGTACCACAAAGATTGCAAATATTCGACGTGTCATTCGAATGCCCAATTCCTCTCGGCGACAGCGCTTTCTAAAAATGAACGATGCCGCGCTGAATCGCGGCGGTGACCGCTTGTGTCCGGTCCGTTACGCCTAACTTTCCAAGAATACTGTTGATGTGAGTTTTCACCGTCGCTTCGGAAATATTCAATTCCTTGCCAATCTCTTTGTTGGATTTTCCGGAGACAATTTCGCGAAGCACACCCAACTCGCGATCGGTCAGCGCTGGTCTGACCATCCGCTCCGCGAGACGTTCCGCAACCTGCGCGGGAATTCTGGATCGACCCGAATGGACAGCGCGGATTGCATCCATCAGTTCGTCGCCTGACATTCCTTTCAGAAGATAGCCGCGCGCGCCTGCGTCCAGCGCCCGATGAATATCCTCGTCCCCGTCGTAGGTCGTCAGGACAATAATGCGCGCCTCGGGAAACTGGCTGCGTATGTGGGCGATGGCCGCGACTCCGCTCATGCCGGGTAAACGCAAATCCATCAAGATGACATCCGGCAGATGCTTTCGAAACAGTGCCAGCGCCTCTCCACCATCGGCAGTCTGGGCCACCACCTGCATCCCCGGCACGCCGTTGATCAAGGCGACAAGACCCTGCCTCACCACATGATGATCTTCCACCACCATGATCTTGATCGGATCAGCCATCGATCTCCGTGTTTCCTCAAGTCGTTGCAAAGTCGTCGAGCACCATGGTTACCCTCTACCTATGCTAATTGAGCGGTAGTTCTATCGATATTTTCGTTCCTGCTCCAGGAAGGCCGTTCACCGCGAAAGTCCCACCGATCGCCTGTGCTCGTTCGCGCATTCCTATGAGTCCAAAGTGACCTTCGAGTCGGGATGCGGCCATGTCGGGTGTAAGGCCGACACCATTGTCTTCTATCTGCATTTTCAGACGGCCAATGTCATAGTGGACCAGGATGTCTACACGCGTGGCCCTTGCATGCTGCAGAACATTCGCAACTGCCTCGAGCGCGATTTTGAGCAGTTCCGATTCGACGTGTTCTGGCAGCGCCCGGTACGGGCCTGTGAATTGAAGGTTTGTTTCAATCGGCTTGCCGGCTGTTCGCTGGCGAATCGCGGTAGAGAACCTCGATGCGAAATCGACCGTCCCCGCTTCATTGGATCGAAGATTCCAGATGGAGCGCCGCGCTTCGGAGAGGCTGTCTCGCACCAGCTTGCGCGTTTGGTTCAGATGTTCCCGGATAGCTTGCGGGGAAGTCGCAAGCATCTGTGCCGCCAATTCCAACTGGACCGAGATTCCAACAAAACCTTGCGCCAGCGTATCGTGAATTTCTCGAGCGATGCGGGTACGTTCCGCGAGTACGGCGCTGAAACGCGCTTCCACATGATGCACTCTCCAGCGATAGACAAGCCAGCCGATGAAAAGGACCAGGATTGCGCACAAAAGATCGAACCAGTATGTCTGCGTAAAATACGGTTCCAGTTGGAAAGCGAAGGTCTCCGGGGTTGTACTCCATACACCGTCATTATTGGCGGCGAACACCTGAAAGCGATACTTTCCCGGAGGAATGTTTGTGTAGTAGGCAACACGTCGAGTGCCCGCATCGATCCACGTGCGATCGAATCCCGTGAGTCGATATTTGTAGTGCACTTTCTGTGGAGCTACATAACTGAGTCCAGCGTAATGAAACGCAAATCGAGAATGTCCAGGGCCGATTTTAACCGGCCCATTCAGCGGCATGCTCTTTTCATCGACCGTAACCTGCTCGATGGCAACCAATGGGGCCACGGCATTCCGCTCCAATTTTGCAGGATTGATCCACGCGACACCCTTCAACGTGGAAAACCATAGCGTTCCGTCGCTCGCCCTCCAAGAGGAGGGATGTCCGATGCCGCTGCACTCGCGAATCTTCATCCCGTCCGCGGTGCCGTAGGAAGTAATCGGGAGGGCATGGGTTCGACCCGTAGCAATGTCCGTCAGATCGCGGATGCCCACGCGAAAAATCCCCGTATTCGAACTGATCCAGAGATGACCGGTATCATCTTCCAGAATTCCGTCGATTACATCGGGAAGCCCGAGGTTTGCCGGAAAGGAATGGATGCCTCCTTGGGAGTTGTCGGTTGTTAAAAAGTTGAGGCCTTCTCCATTTGTGCCGATCCAGAGATGGTGGTGCGAATCCAGGTATAACGCGGTAATGACGTCGCTGGAAAGCCCATCGTTCTTCGTGTAGTTTCTGAATTTGCCTCGCAGAAAATGGCTAAGGCCATGCAGTGTGCCAATCCATAAGCTTCCGTCTCGATCGCGTGTCAGCGCTCCAACAAAATCGTTCGCCAAACCGTCCGCCTGGGTATAAATCGTGCAGCGACTGCCGCTGATTTGTGCCAGTCCATGCCTTGTGCCCACCCACAGCGAGCCATCCGAATCCGCCAGCAGCGAGCGAACAAATTCATCCGGCAGCAGATCAGTCGCGGCAGCGGCAGTGAATTGTCCGTGCGCCATGTGATCGAGTCCGTCTGGAGTTCCGACCCACAAACTTCCCCTGGCATCTGCCGCAAGCGAAAGAATCGTATCGCTTGTCAGCCCCTGCCTCTCAGTGAAAGCAGAAACGTGGCTGCCGTCGTAGCGGTTGAGCCCGCCGCCATCCGTGCCAATCCACATATTTCCGTCAAGTCCTTGTAAAACCGAGCTCACTAGATTGTCGGAGAGACCATCGCTTTCCGTCAGAGTCGTAAACTTCTGGTCTTTCATCTGTGCGACTCCAGCCGATTCGGTGCCAACCCACAAAGAGCCCTCGCGATCTTCGTATATCGCCAGAATCAGGTTCTCCGCCAATCCTTGCTTCGATTGGAAGAGGCTGATCGTGCCGTTATGGATTCGCGCGATGCCATGATTCGTCCCCACCCACACGGCTCCCTCTCGGTCCTGATATATCGCCTGGATTTGGTTCCCGGGCAAACCATTCGAGCTGGTATAGGACTTCAGCCTGCCGTCCGTCATTACCGCAAGGCCGGCAGGGGTGCCGATCCATGTGTTTCCTGAACGGTCCGTAAGCAGGACATCGATTTCGCTGTTGGGCAGCCCATCGGCGACGCTATAGGTGCGAAGCTTTCCATTGGAAAACTGCTGCAATCCATTTTGCGTGCCGAGCCATAGGTTCCCCGATGGATCGCTTGCAATGGCGCGAATCGTCTCGCGTCCGAGAGGAGTGTCAACAAAAGGTTGCAGACCCCGTCTCTGTTGGATTTGATCGAGTCCGCTGTCCGTAGCGATCCATAAGGAACCATCCGGCCCATCGGCCACGGCGCTGACGGTGTTGCTGGAGAGTCCTTGCTGAGTCGTATAGGGGACGAAACGATCCTGGCGATATTGCGCCACTCCGCTTGCTGTGACTGCCCAGACGCCACCATGGCTGTCCTGGAATACACTCCAGATGCTGTTGTCCGGCAGGCCCTGGGCCATGGTGAATGCGGTGAAGTTGGAATGGCTCAGCCTTGTCAGTCCATTCGCAGTGCTGATCCACAGGTTTCCATCACGATCTTCCAGCAGGCCCCGGATGTCGTTGCTGAGCAACTGTTGAGTGTTTCGACGGTTGTACACAGTGAAATCGATGCCGTCGAAACGAGCCACGCCTTCCCGGGTTGCAAACCAGAGATATCCATCGTGCGTCTGTAAAATCGCACGCACAGAGTTCTGCGGCAGACCACTGTCTGTCCCCCAGGTATGCATTCCATACTGGCTAAGTTTTCGATCCGGATTCAGTGCATGGCCTGGGTTGCCGGACAGAATGAGGAGTATCAGCGGAAACCAGCGAAGCAGAAGGGCCTCGCGCATGTAAGGAACAAATCCGCGCTCGTATTTTCTAACGATCCGGCACTTCCAGGAGCCCTTTGCCGCGCGGACTGTAAGAGGTGTACTCAAACCTACATCCATCGAAAGGTTGAGTCTGACATCCATCTAAGGATACAAGACAACTCAGTGTAGCCCTTGTAGATTCGGAATTGCCCCTTGAAATTCTGTTGCATTCAAGGCCGTTGCGAGGAATGATCCGCAACGGCCTTCTTTATTTTGTTCGGAAAACCTTCAGTCAAGTGTGAAGGGGCAGGAGATCGCATTCACACGAACATATCCCTCTGCTGCACTGGACATCCGTCTGCGCTGCGGCCGGAAAGTCTTTTATAGGAAATCCTTCCTTCATAATCACGTGCAGATTCTTTTCTCGCACAACATTAAGGTCGGCGCTGCGTCACCGAGCGCAATTCAGCATCGAATTGGCTCGGTGACGTGAGGTTTTTTAGCAGACGACAACCAGGGATGGTCTGGTTTCCGCTGCACGCACTATTTCCCGGTGTAGACGACACGCCAGATCGAATTGGATCCATCGTCGGTGACGAGGAGCGATCCGTCGGGCGCAACGGTAACGCCGACCGGTCGACCCCACGCGTTTCCGTCGGGAAGCACAAAGCCAGTGAGGAAGTCTTCGTATTCTCCGGTGGCGTGGCCTGTTTGGTGCAAGGGAACACGGATCACTTCATAGCCAGCGCGAACCGCCCTGTTCCAGGAGCCGTGTTCGGCCGCAAAAATGTCGCCGTCGTACTCTTTAGGGAACTGTTTGCCCTCATAAAACGTCATTTCCAGCGACGCGTTGTGGGGCTGCAGCAGAACATCCGGAACGATTGCCTTGTTTTTCAGTTCGGGATGCTTCCCTGCGAGCCGTGGGTCTTGGTGGCCGCCGATGTACCACCATGGCCAGCCATAAAAGCCGCCCTTTTGAACATGAGTGATGTAATCCGGGACAAGATTGTCGCCCAGCGCGTCGCGTTCATTTACAGAGCACCATAGCTGGCCGGTTTGCGGATCGATGGCCAGCCCTACAGGGTTACGAATTCCGTAGGCATAGATGCGCATATTTGAACCGTCGGGGTTGAACGCCAGGATATTGGCGCGGTCTTTCTCTTCCGGATGCGTATCCGGGTCATTCACATTCGAACCTGAGCCGACGGAAACAAACATGGTTTTGCCGTCAGGCGAGAAGCGAATGTCGCGGGTGATATGCCCTCTGCCGTTGGCGGGCAAATCCGCCAGGTGTTGCGCCGGCCCGCGCGCCTTCAGGTCTCCGTTCCTGTAGGGGAAGCGTAAAACTGCGTTCGTGTCCCCGATGTACAACCACTTCGGATTTGGCCCCGCGGGATAGAACGCAATGCCGAACGGCTGGTTCAACCCGCTCGCAAAGATGCTGGTCGTCTCCGGTTTTCCTTCTGCCGTGATCCCGCGGAAGATCATGATCTGGCCCTTGTCGGACTCAGCGACGAAAAAATCGCCATTCGGGGCCGTCCGGATCAGCCGGGGATTGTCGAGGCCAGTCGCATATAGCTCCACCTTGAAACCCTTCGGAGCCTGAGGCCAAACGCCTTTCGGACGAGGAACGATGGTGGGACCATTGCCCGCCGACTGCGTGGCAAAGGGAGTGGGAAGGTCCTGCACGGTGATTTTGCGAATCGTCCCCGGCTTTTCAAATCGAAAGTCTGTAAATGGCGGTGTGGGGGGCGGTGCGTTCAATGTTGCTGTGGCCGCTACTTCACCGTTGCCGGCAGCAGTCAACTGGATCGCGCCGGGGCTCCGCAAAAATTTCAAATAGGTAACGATCTGCCAACGCTGTTGGGCAGGCAAACTTGCCCAGGCTGGCATCCCGTTGGCCGCATCGCCATGCGTAATGAACCAGAAAATCTCACCCGGCCTGGCTGCCTGTGTCGCCCCGCCGGCAAGAGAAGGGACGTTGCCGGCTCCCTGGGCATTGGCGCCATGGCAGGAGGCGCACCGCTGCTTATACAGTTTCTGGCCCGCTTCAGCATTCTGCTGTCCCGGGTATGGGTCCTTCAGCGCTGCCGAGGACGCAGGTGCGTTATGAAAACTCTGGCTTAGAGCCGGTAACGATGTGACCAGAGCGCTGACAGCGACGATCGAACGAAAGACGTGGCGTATTAAAACGGACTTTCCCGATTTCAATTCTTATCTCCTGCATCCAGTTTGTTGACCTTGCGGTCTCGCGCTACTTAATTTTATGGCGTACTTCTTTTTTCATGAAGATTCACAAATGGCGTCCTGCTCAGACTGCCCATCCGCCAGCGTCCACGACTTTGCCGGAGTTTTTTGCAAAATTCATGATCACCCTTCAGCTAAAGATGATTTTAAGTTCAGGCGGTCGATTCTGGAAATTTCGTTTTGACCGCGATTCACCATTCGGCCGCCATAGCGCGATGTTGTTGCAGAACTCCTTGATGCCGCCAATCGCCTGCCAGGTTGATCGTTTCTCCCGGGTCGCTCTCCATGTCTGCCAGCAATACTCTGTGTTCGCCATGGTCGTAGACGCAGTATTTGTATCGCTGGCTTCTGACCCATGCGGCCATTGGCGTGGGGAATAGCTCCGCTGACTAGGCTGCCCTGGCCCAAATCATTCGAGGCGACAATATACGTGCGTCGATCGTGCGCGGAGGCCCGAGTCGCCGCAGTGCCGGATGCGATCCAGTTTGCCACCAAACCGGAGTTGGCGCGACGCATGATCGAGCGCGCTTTGCGATCTGGCGCACACTGTAGCTGGGCAGCAAAGGCGAGCGGCTGTACGATGGGACGCTGATCCGGGGTTGGGAAGAAGCTGGTTGAAGTCGCGGGCTGCTGGTACGGCGCAGCATCGAAGAGCAGCCCGAGCATGCCTACTACTGGTTTTACGCGTCCACGCAACCGGCAACCCTGCAAGCGCTTGTGCGCGTGGCTGGTCAACGCTGGCAGGTGGAGCAAGCGCCTTCCAGGTGGCCAAGGGCGAGTGCGGACTGGACCACTACCAAAGTCCGCCACTGGCAAGGCTGGTAGCCTTCCAGATTTTCGACCCTGTCGGTCCCGGATTTGTCACGAGGCTCAATCGCTTCACTCGCGTTACGGCCTGTATGCTCGCCAAGTCGCTTGAACAACCCTGTACACCGGAGGCTGCAAACGCTTCGTCTCCTCCACGCCTGCTCCGATTGCTACCGGGTGGAGCGAACCAGTTCCCGGTGGGACGCACACCCACTGTGGACCAACGCCTTTCACGGCGCACGCAACTGTAGTATTAGGCCGGTGTCAATGCCTGGGCCGGCGTATCCACCAGAGCCGTCCCTATATCGGCAGCAATCTTCTCTGCCGTGAAGCCTTCGATGACATCTCCAACCTTGATGTCGTTGAAGTTCTGGATGCTGATGCCGCACTCCATGCCGATCGGAGGAGCGC
>JAJZCA010000104.1:0-7878 GCA_021798735.1 Acidobacteriota bacterium
TGAAACCCCGATGCTATACGCCTTCGGCTTTATGGGCCTGTTTACCATCGGCGGACTGACGGGAATTTTTCTGGCGACCTTGGGCATGGACATTCACCTGACAGAGACGTACTTCATCGTGGCGCATTTCCATTTTGTGATGGTTGGCGGCATGCTGATGGCATATCTGGCTGGCGTGCATTTCTGGTGGCCGAAGATGACGGGACGCATGTATCCGGAAGGCGTTTCCAAGACAGCCGCCGTCATTACCTTTATCGGATTCATTGTCACCTTCTTCCCACAGTTCATTCTGGGATACCTCGGGATGCCGCGTCGCTATGCCGCGTATCCGGCGGACTTCCAGGTGCTGAACGTATTCTCCACCGCCGGCGCTTCCATCCTGGGGATTGGCTACCTGCTGCCCATGCTCTATCTACCGTGGTCCCTGAAATATGGAAAGATTGCCGGCAACAATCCCTGGCAGGCAACTGGACTTGAGTGGCAGATTCAGTCGCCGCCTTTGACAGAGAATTTCCCCGAGATTCCGATTATGGATCACGAAGCCTACGACTACGAGTGGCTGGCAAACAAGACTCACCACGAGGTACAGACCGTTGGATAGCCAATCGATTGCGACGACGCCCGAGGAACTGGAAAGCTCCGGACTGCCGCATGCGCATGACCACCCTGCGTTTATGCGGCACCACTTTGAAGACATCGGCCAACAGCGCGAGGCGGCCAGTTTCGGCATGTGGGTGTTTCTACTGACGGAAGTGATGTTTTTTGGCGGTCTGTTCTGCGCCTATCTCATCTTTCGCAACTGGTATCATCCGGCTTTCGTCGCCGGCAGCAACACGCTGGATATCACCTTGGGCACCACGAATACGGCTGTCCTCATTGGCTCCAGTTTCACCATGGCCATGGCTGTTTACAGCGCGGAAATGCGGCGCAAAGGGCAGTTGATTCTCTTTCTGGTCTTGACCATTGTTTTAGGCAGTGTGTTCCTCGGCATCAAGGCCGTGGAGTACCACCAGAAGTATGTGGATCATCACATCCCAGGAATGAATTTTTCCATCCAGGAGTTTGTGCACCCGACCAATCCAAAGGCGATTCCACTGGCCCCTGACATGGCGGAAAAAACGCAGTTGTATTTTTTCCTCTATTTCGCGATGACCGGAATGCATGCGCTGCATATGATTATCGGGATTGGAATGCTCTTTTTCCTGGTTGCCCGGGCCTCAAAGGGCGCCTTCACCGCAGGCCACGTGATGCCGATAGAAAACTTCGGCTTATATTGGCATTTCGTCGACATTGTCTGGATATTTTTGTTCCCATTGCTCTACCTGATCAGCCGGTATCGATAGCATCGCAATCACCGCGCAATAGAATTTGAAGACGTCCGCAGTCGCGGGGAATATGGAGTCCCGAGCATGACCGAGAAGACCAAACAAACGCATCAAGATGCGGAAGTTCACATTGTGAGGCCACCCGTCTATCTCGCAATCTTTGCCGCCCTGATGGTGCTGACAGCGTTGACCACCGGCATATCGTTCATCGACCTGGGGGTGTTTAATGCCGTCATTGCGCTGGCCATCGCCTGCGTCAAGGCGTCGCTGGTGGTGCTGTTTTTTATGCACATTCACTACAGCTCTCGACTGCTGAAGTTGACGGTGGCGGCGGGGCTGTTTACGTTCATGCTGCTCATCAGCCTGACCATGACGGACTATATCAGTCGCGCCTGGGGAATGTTTTAATCGAGCCTGCTGTGCGCTCTAAACTTCGAATCGGCCAAATGAAAGATGCGATTCAGCAGGTCCGATTGCGCCGCTTCTGGGGGGCGGCCATTTTTTCTCTGGGCACCCTCTGGGGTCTTGCAAACCTTGTCTACTTCCCAGTTGCAGCACTGACCAGCATCGTTGGCAGTTCCTGGCTGGAAGTTTGTATCATCCTTGCCGGCGGCCTGCTCACTTTCGCCGCGTCTGTCCTGGCTTTTTATCATCGTCGCATTGCCTCCCGGTTTTTACTCGCTGGCGGCATTTTTCTGTTGCTGTTGGCCGGCGGCGGACAAGTCATTTTCCCGCTGAGTACTCGCGGAATCCCGAATCTTCTGTTGCTTTTTCTTTCCGGCATGGTGGCCATCTCACTGGGTCTCTTTGGGGCGATCACCGATCGAAAAGGCTGGCCTTCCCTCCGCGATCTTCCTTGAGCGGCTGAGAATTTCAACTTCATTTCCGCTGCTACCGGGAACCGGTTACGATGGAACGTTGGGCCATCTCAACACTGGAGTTCTCGAATGAACCGCAAGATTGCCGCGCGTCCTCAGTTGGCGCACCTGTCCGCACATTTGGATGAGCTGAAACAAAAAGGCACCTACTTCCATTTACGCATTCTGGAGGACCAGCAGGAGCCGGTTTGCACCTACGATGGAAAGCGCGTCATCAATCTGGCGTCCAACAATTACCTGGGCCTGACGGCGCACCCAAAGCTGCGCGAGGCCGCGATCGAGGCGACGCGCAAATATGGGGTGGGCTCCGGCGCAGTGCGCACCATCGCCGGGACGATGCGCATCCACATGGAGCTGGAAGAAAAAATAGCGCGGTTCAAGAATGTTGAGGCGTGCGTTGTGTTTCAGTCCGGTTTTACCGCTAACGCGGGTACGGTCTCGTCCATTCTCGGCAAAGACGACTTCATCATTTCAGATGAATTGAACCACGCCAGCATTATCGATGGCGCCCGGCTCTCGCGCGCGAAGGTAAAAGTCTTTCGCCATCGCGATACCGCCCATGCCGAAGATTTGCTGCAGGAAGTTCAAAAAGAGCCGGGGCATAAACTGCTGATTACCGACGGCGTGTTTTCCATGGATGGCGACATTGGTCCGGTCGACAAGCTGTGCGATCTCGCCGACAAATACGGCGCCATCATGATGGTGGATGATGCGCATGCTTCCGGCGTGTTGGGGCGCAATGGACGTGGCAGCGTGGACCACTTTCACTGCGATGGGCGAGTGGATGTCCAGGTGGGTACGCTTTCAAAAGCGATCGGCGCGTTGGGCGGCTATGTCTGTGGTTCCCGTGACCTGATCGACTATCTGTACCACCGGGCGCGTCCATTCCTGTTTTCCACGTCGCATCCTCCGTCGGTGGCAGCCACCTGCATCGCCGCTTTCGACATCCTGGAGAGCGAACCGGAACGAATCGAGCGCTTGTGGGAGAACACCCGTTACTTCAAACGGCAGCTTGCGGCGGCAGGATTCAATATTGGCGGCGTCAACACACCCGCAAGCGAGACGCCCATCACGCCGATTATTTTGGGGGACGGTCGTGTCGCGATGGAATTCTCTCGCAAGCTGTTCGACGCTGGCGTGATGGCGACAGGAATTGCGTTCCCAACCGTGCCGGAAGGGAAGGCCCGTATCCGCACCATTATGACAAGCGAGCACACGCGCGCCCAGATGGATCAAGCGCTGGAAACGATAGCGCACATCGGAAAACAGATGGCGATTCTCGCTTGATTGCGATATGTAGCCGTAACAGTTACTAAAAGGGAATCCGTGCGGTAAATATCAACGCATGGTTGTATGCATGGTAGCGCGTAGCTGCAATCTGCATTCCTGCTCCCAGCGTAAGGCCAACCCTGTTGTGGAGGGGGAACCTCCCTGCCACCAATCCCGGCGTCAGGAAAGTCTGCTTCTTGCCATCGCTGGCGCCTCCGAAGATGAAAGATGAATTCACTTCCAGTTCCGGCCAGAGGAAACGGCTAACATGCTCCTGCGCGACTGTGTTCCAGACAATGGAACGCCCGATCATCTCGACGCTATCGACCGGTAAAGTGCCTCCGAGTGTGGACTCGATATCGAACCGACCCCAGCCCTTGCCGCCTGCCAGCGTCGGCAATACGGTTGAACTCGGCGCGCCATTTTTGTAGGTCCCGGTCGGTACAGTGCCTCCAAAAAATGCGGTCAAAATGTAATTTTCATGCCGCTCGTTCGCTGCGAGGATGCGGTATTTCATCAGAAAGCTGACGTCGCCGAGCCCGTTCGGAGTGTTCGGCGCGCTGTGTTGAATATAGGGCGGCGCGTTGAATAGCAACTCAATATGCGACTGTGGAATGATCTCCAGTCCTTTGCCGTTGTCGTAATTCCAACTTTGCTGATTGTCGGCCAGCAATTCACGAACAAAATCGGCGCGAAACTCCTGCTCCAGTCGGGGCGTCACCAACACAAGCGGAGTGATCCAATGCGGCTGCTCGTTTTGCGTCGCCGTCACATTCGCCAGCCATCGCGCTGTCCAGGAAGTCTGCGCGGAGGCGTGGCGGCCGCAAAGAAAAACAATGACAGTTAAGAGGAGCAAGAAGCGACGCACAGCCATATTGATATTGAATGTACTTGAAAATATGCACTTCATTCAAATACATCAATATGATTCAATACGACTTGTCGCAAGAATGTTGACTGCGGCCGTGCGGCACAAAGAGATGGGCGTGTCGCCGGAAACTATTTTGTGGAGAGGCGCACATCGTGAACGATGCGACCTTCACTCATGGTCATCTGGATGCGTCCCGGCAATTTCCATCCGTCGAAGGGAGTATTTCTCGATTTCGACTTCGATTCACTTGCGCGGAATTGCCAGTCATCATTGGGTCGGAAGAGAACCACATCTGCAAAGGAACCGACGGCGAGCGAACCGCGATGTTTCAAATGCAAAACCTGCGCCGGTTGACTGCTGAGCAGCGCAAGAACGCGCGTCAGCGGCATGCGGTGCTGACGATGCAGCACCAGCAAGGACAGCCCCAGGGCCGTCTCCAACCCGATAATTCCGTTGGGAGCGCGCTCAAATTCCTGTTCCTTTTCATGCAGCGCGTGGGGCGCGTGGTCGGTGGCGATGGCGTCCACAGTCCCGTCCACGATGCCGCCGATCAACGCGAGGCGATCTTCTTCGCTCCGCAGCGGCGGATTCATTTTGGCATCGGTGTTGTAATCGCCGATGGCAGCCTGCGTCAAAGCGAAATGATGCGGCGCCACTTCGCAGGTGACGCGCAGACCGCTGTGTTTGGCGCGCCGGACAGCTTCCAGCGCTTTTGCCGTAGAGAGATGCGCCACGTGCAGATGAGCACGGCTGGCGGGATCGCTTTTGCGTAGACGCGCAAGCAGCTCAATGTCGCGTTCCACGATGCCGCTCTCAGCGTCGACCGACATGCCGCGCAGTCCCAGGCTAAAAGCCAGGGCGCCAGCGTTCATACTCGCTCCCTGAGTGACTCGCGTGTCCTCCGCATGCTGAATCACCGGCAGGCCGACGCGCGCAGCCTGGGCCAATGCTTCCAACATGATGCTGTCGTCCAGAATCGGTTTGCCGTCGTCGGAAACCGCGACCGCACCGGCGGCCTGCAGCGATTTGTAATCGGCCACGGCTTCGCCACGGCTTCCCAGCGTTGCCGCGGCAATGGGAAATACGTGTACCGCAGCGTGTCGATCGGCGGCTTGCATCCAGCGTGTCGTTTCCGGCGAATCGTTCACCGGCGAAGTGTTCGGCATGGCACAGACGCTGGTAAATCCACCGGCAGCCGCGGCCTGGGTGCCGCTGGCAATGGTCTCTTTATAGGCTTGGCCGGGCTCGCGCAAATGTACATGGATGTCGACCAAGCCGGGGGCGACGACCATGCCGGTCGCATCGACGATCTTGGCCCTTTCTTTTTTCGCCAACGCATTCAGCTTGCCGGGCAACTCCAGCGCGGCAACGCGGCCGTCGCGTATATACAGATCGCGTCGTTCATCCATCCCAGTGGACGGATCGACGAGATGGCCGCCCTGAATCAAAATAGCTGTCATCGACGCTTACTCGAGTGTTCATTTCTTTTGGGATATGCGTCCAATGCGCGGGCCAGCAGCGCCATACGGATGATCGAGCCGTGGTACACCTGCTCCGCAATTGCAGAGTTCGGTCCATCCGTGATTTCACTGGCGATTTCGAGTCCGCGAATCACAGGCCCGGGATGGAGAATAATCGCCGCAGGAGCAAATGCAGCCAGTCGCTGCTTGTGTAACTGATACTGTTCTATATACTCTTCCAGGTCGATTTCGAGGCCAGCCAGTCGCTCTTTCTGAATGCGCAGCATCATCACGACATTGGATTGCTTCAGAGCGCGCTCAAAATTCCGCTCGATTTCCACTCCAGGCCCGATGGCGGCGGCATATTCCGGCAACAGGACCTGCGGCCCGCAGAAGACGACGCGCGCGCCCAATTTTGGCAGAAGCAGCGCATTTGAGCGGGCAACGCGGCTGTGCAGGATATCGCCCACGATGGTCACCGTGACTCCTTGTAACACGCGATCGTGGATGGAATGATTTTGTTTGACCGCTGTTCGCGCGCTTGGCGGCAAGTGGGCCAGAATGGTGCGCAAGTCGAGCAGCGCCTGGGAAGGATGCTCGTGGCTGCCGTCGCCTGCATTCAGAATCGGCAAGCCCGTCGAGCGGGCCAGCAGATAGGGCGCGCCGGAGTTGGGGTGCCGCAGAATGATACATTCGGCACCGAGCGAACGGAGCGTGATACCCGTGTCTTTGAGCGATTCGCCTTTTTCAATACTGGAAGACAAAGCGCTGACCAGGGCTGTATCTGCCCCCAGAGATTTGGCGGCGAGTTCAAATGAGGTCCGCGTGCGCGTGCTCGATTCGTAAAACAGCAGGGCCACTCGGCGTTTGGCATAGCACAGCGCGCGACGGGCAACCGGCATCGCTTCCAGTTCGGAGGCTTCTGTGAGGATGCGGTCAACGTCTTCCACGGAGAAATGCGAGACCGAAATGGCAGAACCGGGATGGAGAAAACCTGTCGCAGCGGACCCGTGGAATTGCGGAATTGCAATTTTGTTTCGCGGCGAGATGCTGGGAGAAACTTCAAGGGCAAGAAGAGGCCGGATCGAGGAGGAATGGCCGTTGCCCGCTCCGTTGCCAGCGATTTTGGCCGCGTGCGTTTTTCTTCCCGCTTTGTTTGCCGCTGTCTTTCGTTTGATTGGCATACTTCCGTTCAACATGGTCCCGCTGCGATGGCAAAAAGGGGCCATCCATGGTTCATCCGTCGATTCGCTCCATCAGCAGCACTTGCTCACGGTTGTCAATCTCATCCAGCTTGACTTCGATAATTTCACGGTCCGTGGTTTGGATCGCGCGTCCCACAAAAGTCGCCTCGATCGGCAGTTCCCGATGGCCGCGATCAATCAGCGCCAGCAGTCGCACGCGCTTGGGACGGCCATGGTCGATGAGCGCATCAAGAGCGGCGCGGACGGTACGGCCGGTGTAGAGGACGTCGTCGACCAGCACAACATCGCGCCCGTTCACGTCGAACCCGAGGGCGTCGGGATTGACCACGGGGCGAGGCCCGCGGGTTGAAAGGTCGTCGCGGTAGAAGCTGATATCGAGAGTTCCCACATCGATCGGCTTTTTCTCGATGGTTTCCAGCAGCTTCGCCAGCCGCTTCGCCAACGGAACGCCGCGGCGATGAATCCCGACCAGCGTGAGATTCTCTGAGCCATTGTTCTTCTCGACGATTTCATGCGCCAGGCGCACCAGTGTGCGTTCAATTTCAGACGAAGACATTAGACGGGATTTTTCCCGCAACAACGGAGCAGAATCTAAATATTTGGCAGTGTCATTCATGTTCTCCGCTTGATCATACGAGTCCGATTCGCAGCGCACAAGCGCAACCATCACAGAAGGTGGCGGAAGTTTTCCCCCGCCTCTCGTCCGCTTTCTATGGCGAGGGGCTGGCGTCGCGATCTTGAGCGGCGGCACGCTCCTGATTCAGGGCAAGAAGTCGCGCCAGAATCTCCTGTTTCGACAGGCCGGAGGGCCAGCCGTAGGCGGCAAAGACGGCCTCGTCCAGGACGCGGTGAGCGTTGGAGAGCCACTCG
>JAJZCA010000104.1:7888-11286 GCA_021798735.1 Acidobacteriota bacterium
AGGGTTCGGGCCTTCAGGTCGGCTTCGGAAGCGTCCGGCGGATTGAGCCACGCGTCGCGTAGACGGACAAGCTCGCGTGCAGCGTCGGCGATGGCCTTGACGCGAGTGTCTTCGGCTTCGGTGGGTTCGGTTCCAGGCGGCCACGGGAACGGGAAGGTGTCGAAGGTAGAACTTGATGTGTAGCGCGGCCTATCTTCTAATGAAGCACCTTGTGACAATGACCAAACTTCATGCAGTCGAGAGTGAAGCACCCCGAAGAAATAATCGTCGTCTCTGGCAATTACATGACACGTGTGATCTGGAACGATCAAGGTGCCCATCCAGACAAAGAGTCGATGCTTCGCCACCTCTGGCGTCACAATGCAGCGATTTAAATCTTTTATAGCGCGTCTAAGTCCAGGCCTGGCTTCTCCGTGAATCCACCACCTCCGCTGCATCCTAAGGCGCCTGTTCACGTCTCGGAGAGGCTTGACGTGTTTCTTCACGTACTCGAACGGCCACTCATAGAGCGCTGCTTCTGTTTCAGGCATATTCACGCCAAAGTCGATGATCCATCCGCCGCCATCTCTCCCGGTAATATCTTGACCCCCAAGGCGTCGCTTGACGACGTCGCTATTTGGACGCCCATTTGGGTTCAGCGGCCGCGACAGCATCTTGCGCGCTTCATCGCCACTGATGTCGAACGGACCACCCTTCATCACGCCGAGAAAACATAGGCCGGCGTTCTCCTTCAGGGCGAGCGCACTTACGACGTTCGATTCGGCGGTGAGGTCGGCATGAATCTGCCCAACGCCGATACCGTCGAGGGTGCGCTCCTGCTCCGACCCATCGTCGAACCCAATCATGGAGACACGGACGGCTGCGCCATCGAGCAGCCAGGGACGATCGCTCCACGCCATGAAGATGTTTCCGGACTCTTTGATGTGTTCGAGGACAGGGCGATTGCCGACCATTCGAATGGAGTTGGTGGCAAGAAGACCAACGCGGTTCGCTGCGTTCATTTCTACCTGATGACGCGCCTTTTCAAACCAATAGGTGACAAGATCGGCGCCGCCGGGCACGCGGCTTGCGTAATGGCCGCGAAGGTCTTCCACATACTTGTCATTCAACTCACTGCGCATTTTCTTGTCACCTAGGAATGGAGGATTGCCGATGATGAAATCGGCCCTGGGCCACTCGGGTTCATAGGGCTTGCCTTCGGCGTCGTAGCGAAGGATGGCATCGCCGTGCTCGATATTGTCCAGCTTCTGGAGTACAGGTTCGCGGTCTTCTTGCACGCCGTGCTCGTGTTTCCATTGCAGAAAACCGATCCATACGACGATGGAGGCGAGCTCGTGGGCATAGAATTCGGTCTCGATGCCGAAGAGTTGCGTGGGTGAAACCATTTTTGGGATGACGAGGGAAATACCCTGCTCGGCTGCGAATTTTCTCGCTTCCAGCCACAGGTCCAGCAGGCGGCGAAGCGCAACATAAAGAAAATTGCCGGAGCCGCAGGCCGGGTCGAGCACGCGGACCGAGGTCAATTCGTCGATCCAGTCGGCAAGAAGTTTTTGCGACGGAAGATCCGTGCGAAGGCGCGCCTGACGGCTGTTGCGGGCGGCCTCTTCGGCGCGCTCGATCTCCAGGGCCTCCAGAATCCGCTGACGTACGATGGCCCAGCGCTGTTCCAGCGGACGCATCAGGACAGGTTCGATCAGCAGCAGGATGTCCTCTTCGCTGGTGTAGTGCGCGCCGATGAGGGAACGGCGGGCCGGATCGAGAGAACGCTCGAACAGTGTGCCGAAGATCGCGGGAGCGACGTGGGACCAGTCGTAATTTTTTGAGACCTCGTACAAGATGCCGAGATCGGCAAGGTCGAGCTGAATGATCGAGGAGCTATCGAAGAGGCCGCCATTGAAATACTTGATGCTGTGCTCACCGAAAATGCCCTCAGGTTGGCTCATCGCCTCAAACAGTAGCTTGAGCTTGCGAAGGAATTTGGTGGGGAGCAAACGATCTTCGCTTTGCAGCAGGTTGCGGAAGACATGGTTGGGCAACAAGCCGATGGAATCGGCGAAGAGGCAGAAGAGCAGTCGCACCAGGAAATGAGCTATTTCAGCGCGGCTGGCGCCAAGATTGCGTTCCTCGAGTTCGAGGCGTTCCGCAAGACGGCTGAAATGTGCGGCCGTTTCCTTGGTGACCTGGGCATCGGTAAACTCCGGGCGAAGGACGTTGTAGTCGCCAAAGAGAGCGCGCAAAACTTCCAGCGGTGGAAGAGGGCAGGTCGCTGTGACTTTGTTGTGATTGAGGTCGTCCAGGTTGAAGGCATAGACGCGCTTGTTTGTGGCAGTGAAATTCGTATGGACTTCGAAGCGGTCGAGGTCGCAAACCACAAGCAGAGGAGGATTTCCCAAGTCCTCGCGGTAGTCGTTGAGTTGGTCGTAAGCCTTTTTAAGGTCCTTGTGCTTGCCTTTGTACTCCCATGCAAAGTGATCGCGGAGCCAGACATCGGCGAAGCCTTTGCCTCCGCGAGTTTTGCTTACGTGTTTCTCAAAGGCATAACGATCCCCAATGGAATCGCTTGCGGCGGGCCCAGGTTCTCCGAGCATGTCGCACAGATTGAGAAAGTGCGACTGGGACCCAGCATCCTCAGATTGCGAGAATATCTTCCAGCGATTGACAAATTCGGCAACGGACAGGCCCATGGGTATGTTGGCAGTTTACAGGGATGCGGAGGACGGACAAGTCTCTACGGACCGCCTGCGGCGTTACCGCCGCCGCCACCGGTGTCACCACCGCCTCCAGCGCCGCCACCACCTTGTCCACCCAGGTTCCAGGAGGCAGAGAACAGGTTCTGGCCGGCAGAGGGGGAGGCATTCAGGATTGGCTCGACACCAGCGAGCAAGGTGCAAACGGTGAGCGAGCCGGGCGATCCCTGGGTCGCGACGATCATCACTGCGTCGCCGTGATGCAGGTCAGCCAGTTGCACCACCGGAGTCCGCTGCAGCATCTGCGAGATATTTTCATTGTGCAGGCCCTCGGCGGTCGCAGAGGAAGGCGCCAGCGGACCGTTTGCGTGCTGCGCGGCCCCGGAGGTCATGGCAGGGGAGGGTGCGCGCGTCGCGTCTCCGGCGCGCGGATTGTGGGTGGGCGCGCCAGGGCCATGGCCGCTCCCAGCCTTGAAGCGCGCCGCAATCGCCTGGGCCATCATGGCGGGCACCTTATGCAACTGCGAGTCGGCATTGATCTGAATCACCAGCGGTTTCTTCGTCTTGAAGTCGGTTACCGTGACGGTGTTGGCGGCTGGATCGGTCGAGACAACCGACCCGGCGATATTGCGAAAGCTTCCCGCAACGATTTCGTCGGCCTGCATTGCTGTGCCCGCCGCATTGTTGTTGCCACCGGCCCGACGTTGGCCG
>JAJZCA010000105.1 GCA_021798735.1 Acidobacteriota bacterium
CGCCGCCGCTGCGCCGTCGTTAGTTGTGAACAGCAGCGCTTTTGCGGCCCCGCAAGGAGTGATTTTCGATACGTCCGCCAACTTGTGGGTCATTGATGGCGGAAACATCGGCACCGGAGGCAAAGTCAAACCGGCGCTGTATGAGTTCACGTCCTCGCAACTTTCTGGCATTCAATCCGGGTCGAGCGTGATGCCGACCATGACCATCAACTCCAGTGCCTTTGTCTTTCCGCAGCAGGCCATGTGGGACAGCAAGGGCGACCTGTGGGTCAGCGACAACGGAGCCAACGCCGTATTTGAATTTACGCCTACGCAATTGATGGCTTCGGGCGCGAACGTCATGCCGAATATCACCATCAAATCCACGCCCGCTTTCAACGGAGCGCTGGGCATCGCTTTCGATTCCAGCGGCGATCTGTGGATTGCCAATAACGGGACCACGACGATCTTCGAGTTCAACGCGTCCGCGCTTGCGACAGCCAGCGGCAGCGTGACTCTGACGCCCAACATCATGTTGTCGGATGACGGCAAGGGCTCCATCCAAGGGCCGTGGGCACTTGCATTCGACAGCTCCGGCAATCTTTGGTCGAGTAACGCCAACTCCCCGGACACGGTCGTCCAATTCTCCAAGGCGAGCCTTGCGGCGAGCGGGAGTCCGACTCCGGCAGTTACGTTGAGCTCCGCCATGGTCAGCGGGACCCCAAGCCTGAGTTCGCCCAACGGGATCGCTTTCGACAGCTCCGGCGATCTGTCGGTAGTCAGTTCGGCCACTCCCTTCGGCGTCGGTATCTATAGCGCTTCCCAGCTAACGGCGGGAGGGGCTGTCGCTCCCAATGTGTTCATTGTGGGTGCTGCAACCACATTGAACGCGCCTGCGGGCAGCAATTATGGGCCAACCATCACGTACGGGAATTCTGGAGGAGGAACCTACAGCGGAGGCATGTATTAGTTCTCCCGACGGGGGCCGCAAGCGTTATGGCTTCTTCTTTTCTTGTTGGGCGGCACGGCGTTGCTTCACCCATCCCGGCTTCACCGTCTGGCGAGAGCGGCCGAAGGCCAGCGCGCCAGCGGGAACCGGCTCCGTGATGCAGGAAGCGGCGGCAATGTAGCTGTCGTCCTCCAGCACGACCGGCGCGACCAGGGTGGAATTGCTGCCCACAAAAACGCGGTCGCCAATCTGCGTGGGATGTTTATTGACGCCGTCGTAATTGCAGGTGATGACGCCGGCACCGATGTTGCAGCCGGAGCCGACGGAAACGTCGCCGAGGTAGGTAAGGTGGTTCGCCTTCGACTTGTCGCCCACGCGAGCATTTTTGGTTTCGACAAAGTTGCCGACATGTGCTTCGCGACCAATCTGGCTGCCCGGACGCAGATGCGCGAAGGGACCGATGAAGGCACCGTCACCGATCGTCGCTCCATCCAGCACGCAACCATTGCGAATCAGCACACCGCTTCCAATCGTCGAATCCTGGATCACGGAGTAGGAGCGGATGCGGCAGTCTTCTCCAATGCGGGTGTTGCCCAGCAATTGCACGAAGGGCTCGAGGATGGTGTCCGGGCCCACGGCGACAGCCGCGTCGATGACACAGGTTTCCGGACGATGGATGGTGACGCCTTGCGCCATCAAGCGGCGTGCCGACTGCATCCGCAGAGCTGCGTCCAGGTCCATCATCTCGGCGATGGTGTTTGCGCCCAGGACCTCCGTCGCGTCGTCGATTTCATGCGCCACCACGCGCTCGCCGGCTGCGCGGAGAATGGCGGCCATGTCGGTCAGGTAGTACTCCCCGTGGGCGTTGTTGGCCTGGAGGGCATCGATATGGCGATAGAGAGTGTCGATGCGAAAGGCGTAGATGCCGGAATTGATTTCTCCAATGTGCTGCTGGTCGTCCGTCAGCGCCTTTTGTTCGACTATGGCCGCAACATCCGGATGGGTCGGCGATACGCGAACCACTCGTCCATATCCAAAAGGATTCTTGGGTCGAGCCGTCAGAATCGTCATCGCAGCTTTTTGCGCTTGATGAAACTTGCGCAGATGCTCGATAGTCTCGGGCCGGATGAGCGGGACATCGCCGGAGAGCACCAGCAGATCGCTCAATCCGCTGACGGATTCGCGCAAGCGCTGCACCGCATGGCCGGTGCCCAGTTGCTGCGTCTGGTGGACAAAATGCACCCTGGTAGTTCCGACGACGCGCTCCACCTCGTCTGCCTGATGGCCGACGACAACAAACACCTGATCGGGCTCCGAGACTTTGAGAACAGCGTCGAGGACGTGTTGCAACAAAGGCTTGCCTGCGATGGAGTGTAGGACTTTGGCGCGCTTGGACTTGAGCCGCGTACCTTTTCCGGCGGCCAGGATGGCAGTGGCAAAATGTTGAGATTCCATAACGTACCCATCGTCTCACAGCTATGAGGCCAAGGATCAGGATAGGGATGTACAGGTGCCACTGTGCTGCCCTGGCAACACTGGTGTAGGCTGGGCAAAGTCCTACCGTTTTACGACGAGCGCCGCATCGAAACGAAGAAAGATTAGCATCGGAAACGGTTTGCAGGCAGGGTCCGCCGAGGAGGGAAAAATGTGTCCACAACTTCGTGGTGGGTTCCAGGCTTTGTCCGGGTTATTGATTTTGAGCGTTGCATGCGCGGTTGGGTGCAACGGCTGCGGGTCGAGCAGCAATTCCGCGGGAAGTACCACGGGCACGACCGGGACGACGGGCAGCGGCGGTAATCCTCCGCCGACGGGCATGGCGCAGGTGCTGACCTATCACAATGACAACACACGCGAGGGTCAGAATACGCAGGAAACGACGCTGACCACGGCGAATGTGACCTCATCCACCTTTGGCAAGGTGGGATTTTATTCCGTGGATGGCAAGGTGGATGCGGAGCCGCTGTATGTTCCGGGAGAGACGATTGGAGGCGCGACCCATAACGTGCTGTACGTGGTGACGGAGCACGATTCTGCCTATGCCTTTGACGCCGATTCCGGCACAGTTCTCTGGCATGTTTCTACCCTGGGCTCGAACGAAACCACCAGCGATCCGCGCAACTGCGGCCAGGTGGTTCCGGAGATCGGCATGACCTCGACTCCAGTCATCGATCCTAAAGCCGGCACGCACGGGACTATCTTCATGGTTGCGGCCAGCAAGGACAGCAGCGGCAACTATCATCAACGCCTGCATGCGCTGGACCTAACGACGGGCGCGGAGCAGACGGGCAGCCCGGTCGCGATACAGGCCACCTATCCGAGCATGGGGCCGGAGAGCTCGAATGGGCAGTTGGTCTTCGACCCGAAACAGTATAACGAGCGCGCCGGACTGCTGCTGCTGAATGGCGTGGTGTATCTCGGCTGGTCTTCGCATTGCGATATTGAACCCTATACGGGTTGGCTGATGGGCTACAACGAGAACTCGCTGGCCCAAACCAGTGTGTTGAATTTGACCCCGAATGGCTCGGAGGGCTCCATCTGGCAGTCGGGCGCGGGACTGGCTGCCGATTCCTCCGGAAACATTTATTTCCTCGATGCCAACGGAGACTTTGGCACCACGTTGAACGGCAGCGGAATGCCCGCGAACGGCAATTACGGCAACGCGTTCATGAAGGTTTCTACCGCGGGCAACAAGCTGGTACCGGCGGATTACTTCACCATGTCGAACACGGTGGCGGAGTCGGATGCCGATGAAGATCTTGGCTCCGGCGGGGCAATGTTGTTGCCGGATGAGACAGATGCTTCGGGCACGGTATGGCACCTGGCGGTAGGGGCCGGGAAAGACGCCAATATCTACGTGGTCGATCGCGACAACATGGGAAAGTTCAATTCGAGTGGTAATTCTGTCTATCAGGAACTGGGCGGGGCGCTTTCTGGCCAGGAATTCGGTATGCCGGCCTATTGGAATAACACCGTGTATTACGGCGGCGTTTCGGATTCGATTCGCGCCTATCCGATTACGCAGGCGAAGCTGGCGACCAGTCCCAGCTCGAAGACGGCGCATCAATTTCCATATCCGGGCACCATGCCAAGTGTTTCCTCGAATGGAACCTCGAATGGAATTCTTTGGGCGATCGATAACAGCAGCCCGGCAGTCCTGTATGCCTATGACGCGACGAACTTGGCCCACGAGTTATACGACAGCAACCAGGCGGCTGGAGGACGCGATCAGTTCGGACCGGGGAACAAATACATTACACCGATGATCGTGAACGGCAAGGTATATGTTGGGACGACGAATGGCGTGGCGGTGTTTGGGCTGCTGAAATAGCGCGAGCGGTTCTCAGTGAGCATCGATTGGAAGTTCTAAGTTGCCGTCCGATAGCATGGCACAAAGCCTGGGCCTGGCACGCAACGTTTTATTGATCCGGCACTATAAGAGTGAACCAATTTCCTCCCACCCTAGCCGCAAACAACGCGGCGAGGATGCGGCACCCGAATGCAATGCTTGAGGGCCGGATCAATAGGAGGACGAAAGGAGTGATGAAGTGGCGGAGCAGAAATTGACACGGCGTGGGTTTCTGGGGTCGTCCGGGGCGGCGATGCTCGCCGGCGTTGCTTCCCAGGTCGTCGGTACGACCGGGGTTGGCGAGGCAGCAACGACACAGATTTCTTCAGAATCGCAGCAAAAGAAGACCCAGACACAACCCAACCTGATTCTTTTTATGCCGGATGAATTACGGGCGGATGCCCTGGCCTGCTATGGCAATCCACTGACGCATACGCCAAATTTCGACAAGCTGGCGCAGGAGGGAACGCGGTTTGCAAATTGCCACGTACAGTTCCCTGTCTGTGGCGCGTCTCGCTGCAGCTTGTTGACGGGTTGGCCGACGAGCGTGCGCGGTCATCGCAGCCTGTTTTATTTTCTGCGTCCCAATGAACCGAACTTGTTTCGCTATCTTCGCCAGGCTGGCTACGACGTCTTTTGGTATGGCAAGAACGACGCATTGGCGGCCGAGTCCTTCTACGAGAGTGTGACCATGTGGAACTACCCCGAGCCTGCGCCGGTCCGGGTAGGGGAAGAACATCGCAAATCACAGTCCTTCACGGGCAAAATTACCGGTCCGGACACTTTCATCGGCCAGCCCAAAGGAGATCGTACCGAAACAGCAGAGTATGGCCATATCCAGGCTGCGATCCGCATTCTTGAACGAAAGGAAACGGACCGGCCTTTTTGCATATTTCTTCCATTGTCCTCACCGCATCCTCCCTATGCCTCGCCGGAGGGGTTCAATGGAATGTATAAACCCGCGGACATCCATGGATTGCGACCACGAGATCTACCGCGCAAGCCAAGCTATATCGCGGGCATTCGCAAGGCGTACGGATTGGATGGGCTGCCGGAAGATACGTTCCGCAAGGTGCGAGCGCTGTACTACGGAATGGTCAGCTACAGCGATTGGCTCATGGGGGAATTGCTGGAAGCTGTCGAACGCACGAATCACAAGCGCGACACTGCGGTCTTTCTTTTGTCCGACCATGGCGACTATGCAGGAGACTACGGGCTTGTTGAGAAGTGGCCCAGTGGTTTGGAAGACGTTCTTACGCATGTTCCTCTTATCGCCAGCGTTCCAGGCGGGACACAGGGCAATAGCTCTGAGAATATTGTCGAATTGTTTGACGTGATGGCTACATGTCTGGATCTTGCGCGCACGCAGGCACAGCATACCCACTTTGCGCGCAGCCTGTTGCCGCAAATTCATGGTGGAGGAGGCGATCCCAAGCGGGCTGCCTTTGCGGAAGGTGGGTATAACCAGTACGAGCCCCAGTGCTTTGAGGACGATGCGGCTCCGGGATCGTTGTACTACCCGAAAGAACACCTGCAGGATGCGCATCCAGAAACCATCAGTCGTGTCGCAATGGTTCGAACTCATGACTACAAATTCGTCAGCCGTCCACAGGGGCAAAGCGAGCTTTACGTCTACAAGGACGATCCACAGGAGCTTCACAACCGCTATGGAGATCGAGATGTTGCCGGTATCCAATGTGAACTGCAACAACAGTTGTTGCACTGGTACGTCAATACGACTGGGATTGCACCGTTCGATAAGGACCAGCGAGGCTTTCCGCCCTACTACCCGACGCCCGCATTTCCGCTTTCCATTGGATCTGCTGTGCGTGCAATCATCGATCAAGACTGAGGCCGGTTTTTGTGAACGCTCCTCCCACGACGCCAAGTTCAAGCGCGGATTGATTCCGTCATCGAGGTTGCTACGGAAGGCCCGAGCGGAAAACGACCGGGACGGTCTAAAATTAGTTGTGACAACGAGCATCGATTCCAGAACCTACGCATCCATAGTAATCAGAAAAGGAGAAATACCTATGCCGTCCATTACCTATGAAATTGACCCAACCCACTCTGCCGTTCACTTCAGCGTTCGCCACTTGATGGTCTCAAACGTTCGCGGGGAGTTCACCAAGGTATCCGGCACGGTGAACTTCGATCCGGAGAAGCCGGAGACTTCCACCGTCGAGGCCACCATCGATGCCAACTCCATCAGCACCCGCGATTCGCAGCGCGATGGGCACTTGAAGAGCCCGGATTTTCTGGATACGGAGAAGTTTCCCACCATCACGTTTCGCAGCAAGAAGGTTGAGATCCAGCCGGGCGGCGGCAAAATCACCGGCGATTTGACAATTCACGGAGTCACCCGCGAGATCACCCTGGACGTCGAAGGGCCGTCGCCGGAAATGAAGGATCCATGGGGCAAGCAGCGCATCGGCGCATCTGCCACCGCCAAGCTGAACCGGAAGGATTTTGGGCTGACATGGAATGCGGCTCTGGAAACAGGCGGCGTTATGGTCGGCGAAGAAGTGAAGATCACCCTCGATGTGGAAGTTGTGCGCGGGTAAGAATCTCTTGATTTGTTGCAATGTCTATAGCGGATTCGCAGTTGGCGAAGTTGATTGTGGGAGCGAGTCATTCTGAACGGAGGTCGCTGCGGCGACCGAGTGAAGAATCCAGACGAGATAGGCTGAGTAAACGCTGCCGTTACCCTCTGGATTCTTCGCTTCGCTCAGAATGACTCTATCGCCATTTGAATACACTCACCGTCAATCCGCTCTAAATCGCTTTCAGAAGCGCGAGGACAGGACGCTCACTCGTGCTTTTGAAGCGTGCATGGATCGAAGGCGGAGGGTTGGACGTTATTCCATCCAGCGGCGGAAGATGAGGGAGCCGTTGGTGCCGCCGAAGCCGAACGAATTGGACAAGGCCATGTTGACCCTGGCCTGGATGGGCTTGTTCGGAACATAGTCCAGCGTACATGCCGGGTCGGGATCGACCAGGTTCATCGTTGGGGGCAGCATACCGTGCTGCATAGCCATGACGGTAATGCCGGCTTCCAGACCGCCGGCGCCGCCCAGCAGATGGCCGGTCATCGACTTGGTGGAGCTGATCTTGAGCTTGTGGCTGGTGGCGTGTTTGCCGAAGACTGTGGTGATGGCCGCCGTCTCCAGCGCATCGCCCAACTGCGTGGATGTGGCGTGCGCGTTGACGTAGTCGATTTGATCGGGCAGAATGCCGGCGCTGCGGATGGCGTTCTGCATGGCGCGCGCGCAGCCTTCGCCTTCCGGAGCCATGCCCGACATGTGGTACGCGTCCGCGCTCATGCCGTAGCCGATAATTTCGGCCAGAATTTTTGCGCCGCGGGCCTTGGCGTGTTCCATTTCTTCGAGAATTAAAATTCCCGCGCCCTCGCCGATGACAAAGCCGTCGCGGTCTTTGTCAAAGGGGCGGCAGGCATGGGTAGGGTCGTCATTGCGAGTGGAGAGCGCGCGCATAGCTGCAAACCCGCCGACGCCCATAGGGGTGATGGCAGCTTCCGCTCCGCCGGCAATCATCACGTCGGCATCGTCGCGTTCAACCAGGCGATAGGCATCGCCAATGGAATGTGCGCTGGTGGTGCAGGCAGTCGCCGTGGCCTCGTTTGGACCCTTTGCGCCCCAGCGAATACTGACCTGCCCGGCGGCAAGGTTGATGATGGCGGCGGGAATAAAAAATGGAGAGATTTTGCGCGGACCGCCAGCCAGCATGGCGCTGTGTTCGCGCTCAATAATGTCGAAACCACCGATGCCGGAGCCGATGTGGACGCCGACACGTTCGGCGTTTTCCGGCGTGATCTTCAATCCAGAGGACTCCAAAGCTTCCTGGGCGGCGGCCAGCGCGAAGTGGATAAATCGGCCCATCTTGCGCGCTTCTTTTTTCTCAATGAATAGATGCGGGTCAAAATTCTTGACTTCCGCTGCAAAGGTGACAGAAAAGCCAGTCGTATCAAAGGCTGTGATGGGCGCCATACCACTGACGCCCGCCAATAGATTGCTCCATACCTCGGCTGCGGTTTTGCCCACACCGCAGATGAGGCCAATACCCGTGACAACGACACGCCGCTTCAAGACTAGTTGCCGCCTTTACCGTTCTTTTTGATGTAGTCGACAGCGTCCTGCACGGTCTTGATCTTTTCGGCTTCCTCGTCCGGAATTTCCAGATCGAACGCCTCTTCGAACTGCATGACCAGTTCGACCACATCCAGTGAATCCGCCCCCAGATCTTCCTGGAAGGAAGCCGTTGGAGTTACTTCTGCTTCATCGACCTGCAACTGCTCCACAATAATCTGTTTTACCTTTTCTTCAACGGCCATGTCTTTCTCCTAAAACTCTTGTTTTGAACGGCAGAACTTTTGCTCCAGCTCGAAGAGTGGATCTGCAGAATGCACTCTCCAGTCGGAGGGGGCATGCGCCTGCAATCTCTCTTCAGGCACCTTATCCAGAGTACAGCCAAACCTCCATTGCAGGCACACTGTTCCCTTGGTAGCGTTTATGCTCGAAATTCGAGTGTACTGAGGGGCTGTTCCAGTGTAAAGCGGCGGGGACGTTTTCAGCCCCATTGTTCCCGGAATTGTGCGGAATTCCGCTCCCGACTCCGGCAAGGGTACAGTAAAGCAGAGGCAAATTTGGAATGAATACGGTTGCGGTGGTGGGGATGGTGGGGCTTGCTGTTCTGGGCCTGCTGGTGGGGTGGTGGCTGGGAAAGACCGCCGGAACCGGCGCGTTAAGCTCGCTGTTAGCCGCCAAAGAGGCGGAGCTGGCCGCAAAAAACGGGGATGTGTTGCGTTTGATGTCAGAGGCGCAGGAGCACAAGGAGGAACTGGCCCGACTCCAAGGGGAGAAAGACAATCTGACAGCACATGCCGCGAAATTTGAACAAAGCGCCGAGGGGCTGGCCGAACAAAACAGGAAACAAGAGACAGAGTTGTTCGCCCTGCGCGAAGAAAAGGGCGCCCTGGAGTCCGAGAAAACGCGCTCCGAAGAACAGTTGAAAGCTGCCCAGCAATCGCTGGTGGATGAGCGGGCGTCGTTTGCGAGCCTCAAGCAAGAGATGGAGAAAACGTTCAAGTTGCTGGCCGCTGAAATTCTCGAGGAAAAATCGAAGAGCCTCTCCGACGGTAGCCAGAAGGAGCTGGGAACGCTGCTCGACCCGCTCAAGACGCAGATCAAAGAGTTCCGCGAGAAGGTCGAGCAGGCGCAGAGCGAATCGAAGACCGGCGTGACGAAGTTGGAGACGCTCATTGGTGCGCTGGCCACGCAGAGCAAAGAGATAAGCGAGAAGGCAGAGAACCTGACCACGGCGCTGCGCGGCTCGGCCAAGGCGCAGGGCGACTGGGGCGAGTTCATCCTGCGCGATCTGCTGGACAAGTCCGGACTGCGCGAGGGTGAGCAGTATAGCTTTCAGCAGACCTTTTCGGGTGTCGCGGGCGAGGATGAGGAGAGAACGAAATCGGTGCGAACCGACGTGATTGTTTTTTTGCCCGGCGGGCGCAATCTGGTGATCGACTCCAAGGTCTCGCTCACCGCGTATACGGACTATGTGAGCGCCGCGGAAGACGGCACACGCAACGCCGCACTCAAGCAGCACTTGGCTAGCGTGCGCGGGCACGTGAACGGGCTGGGCAAGGCAGGTTACCATCGGCTGCCGGGTATCGAGACGCCGGATTTCGTGGTGATGTTTGTGCCTGTGGAGCCCGCGTTCCTGCTGGCGCTGCAGAATGACGGCGATCTCTGGGCCAACGCCTATCAGCAGGGGATTCTGCTGGTGGGACCGACCACGCTGCTCTACATCATCCGCATAGTCGACGTTCTGTGGCAGCAGGAGTTGCAGGCACACAACGTGAAGGAAGTGATGGACCGAGGGGCTGAACTTTACGATAAGTTTGTGGGGTTCGTGAGCGACCTGGAGGCGGTGGGCAAGAACTTGCGCGCCGCCGATCAGAGCTACGGCACAGCCATGAAAAAGCTGAGCGAAGGGCGCGGCAACCTGGTGCGGCGGGTGGAGATGCTGAAAGAACTTGGCGTCCGCACGACCAAGAGTTTACCGCGTGCTCTGCTGGATCGGTCCGAGGCCGGGGAGATCAGCTTGACGCTGGCGGCGGGGGCCGAAGAAGCATCTGAGGAATAATGCACAGTCAGGAAACACATCGTATTGGACGGGTGGGCTGGCTGCGCGCGGCGGTGTTGGGCGCGAATGACGGCATTGTGTCGACGGCGAGCCTGGTGCTGGGCGTGGCAACCGCGCACGCTTCGCACAGCGGTGTCATCGTCGCGGGGGTGGCGGGCCTGGTAGCTGGAGCAATGTCGATGGCGGCGGGAGAGTATGTCTCGGTTCATTCTCAGGTCGATACGGAGCGCGCTGAGCTTGATATGGAACGGACGGAGCTGAAGACCGATAACAAGGGCGAGCATAAGGAACTGGCGGCGATTTATGTGGAGCGCGGCCTGGATCCAGCACTGGCGAAGCAAGTGGCGCAGCAATTGATGGCCCACGACGCACTGGAAGCGCACGCACGCGATGAGTTGGGCATTACCACAACGAACAAGGCGCGTCCCATCCAGGCGGCACTGGCATCGGCGGCAAGCTTTGCCGTGGGAGCGGCACTGCCGCTGGGCGTTGCCGCTATGGCTCCGGACACAAAGTTGTTGTACCTGGTCGCCGGAACTTCGCTGCTGTTTCTGGCCGGTCTGGGAGCATTGGCGGCTCGCGTGGGTGGAGCGAAGGTGTTGGCGGGCGCGTTGCGAGTTACATTCTGGGGAGCGCTGGCGATGGCCGTGACCGCAGGCGTTGGCGCGCTGTTCGGAGCAGCGGCGTAGACCGGTTTACGGGGTAGTGTCAAATCTTTTGTGTATGTATGGTCCGCCGCGTGAATGCAAGCGAAAAATGAAGGTGACAGGTTGGTCTGCGCAAATGTATACGGCCTTTGATGGAGACTTGGACTCCTGGCCAGGATG
>JAJZCA010000106.1 GCA_021798735.1 Acidobacteriota bacterium
TCGAAAGATAAGGATGATGCAGGCCTATGTCGTCACCTTCATCTTCGTCACATTCAGGATATTCAACGACTAGGTTCCAACCTCACATCTACAGCCGGGCCGACGCGCTGCCATCTCAATCGCATGGGCTTCGGTCACGATTCCGCCGTTCATCACGATCGTCGTGCAGCAACTACGGCGCATGCGCTCTTCCTCCACTGCCACCTGAGACCCGGCCATCTGCGTGGGCCATGCTGCCGGATTGGCCGCGCTCGGCTACCATAGCGCTATGCTCTCGTTGCGGCAACTCGCGGAAGCGTTGCAGGCGGAATACGTGCCGTGCTCGATGCCAGCCGGCCAGGAAGGCTCCCCGCAAACAGAATCCGTGGAGCGCGTGGCCAGCGCGCGCAATGCGACCCAGACTTCCCTAACCTTTGCCGAGAACGAGGCCACATTGCGCGAGGCGCTGGCGTCGGCGGCCGCTGCGGTGCTGGTGACGCGACAAGTGGCTGAGGCTTTTCTATCTGAAGTGAAGCCGCTGAAAAAGCCCCTGCTGCTGGTGGCACAGCCGCGTCTGGCGTTTGCGAAGGCAGCTCAGTATTTGCAAGCGGCGAAAGCAAGCACTGGCGTGCATCGCACAGCCATTCTTGCTTCCAGCGTCAAGCTGGCCGAGGACGTTTCGATTGGAGCGTATGCTGTGCTGGGCGAACATGTCGAGGTAGGCGCACGGACGCGGATCGGGGCCGGTTGCGTGCTGGCGGATGGCGTCAAGATTGGCGTAGATTGCACGCTCTATCCGCGGGTGGTGATCTATTCCGGCGTTGAGTTGCGGGACCGGGTGCAGGTGCACGCCGGGTGCGTGCTCGGGTCGGACGGATTCGGCTACGTGCGCGACGCGGAGACGGGCGCGTACACACAGTTTCCGCAGCAGGGAACGCTGGTGATTGAAGAGGATGTCGAAATTGGCGCCAATACGACCATCGATCGCGGCGCGCTGGAGGAGACGCGGATTGCGCGCGGGACGAAGCTGGATAACCTGGTGCATATTGGCCACAATGTTCGCGTGGGACGCAACGTGGTGATGGCGGCGCAGACAGGCATTTCCGGCAGCAGCACGGTGGGAGATGGCGCGATTCTCGGCGGGCAGGTCGGCATTGGCGAACATGCTGAGATTGGCGAAGGCGTGATTCTGGGCGGCGGCGCGGGCGTGTTGAGCAAAAAGAAATTGCGCGGCGCGGGAATGGTTTTCTGGGGGCGTCCGGCACAGCCATTGCGCGAATACCTGAAGGGTCTGGCGACGCTGGCCCGGCTGACGCGCTTGCCGCGGAAAGCGAAGGACTAGGTCTGCGACCGCGAGATTTCGTCTGTGAAGACTGGAGAATCCCAGGTCATCTCAGAAGCGAGACCTGGAGCACCCAGATTTTTTGTTGTATGAAAGAACGCAGGTTCCTCGACTGCGCTCGAGATGACAATGCTTCAGGATGTATCGAGGTGCTGCGGTGGCGATTGTTGTCGTCGGCGGACATACGCGCAACATCGGCAAAACATCGGTGGTCGCGGGGTTGATCGCGGCGCTGCCGGAGTTCGAATGGACTGCGTTCAAGGTGACGCAATTCGGCCATGGAACCTGCTCCGCAAATGGCGAGCCCTGCGACTGCGAGACCGACGCGCATACGGTCGCGGTGACGGAAGAACGTTCCTCCGATAGCGGGACCGACAGCGCGCGATTCCTGGCGGCGGGTGCGGTGCGTTCCTACTGGGTGCGAACCCGGCAGGGTCAATTGGCGGAAGCAATGCCGAGAGTGCGAAAAGAACTGGCGCAGGCGAAGAATGCCATTTTAGAGTCGAATAGCATTGTGCGGTTTTTGAAGCCGGATTTGTATCTGACGGTACTCGATCCGGCGATTGGAGACTTCAAACCGTCGGCGCAGTATTTTCTGGATCGGGCAGACGCGGTGTTGTGGAGCGGCACGCACTCTGCGCCAGAGAAGCCGGCGTGGCCGGCGGAATGGCTGCCGATATTGCGATGCAAGCCGCAGTTTTTTTTAGAGACGCCGGGATATACGAACGACGCGTTGACAGAATTTGTGCGGGAGCGAATAACTACTGGCTGTAGGCTTTCCATCCCAGGTTCGGTCGCTGCGGCGACAACCTGAGGCACCTGGCAATTCGCTGAATGCTAGTAGATGTGGAAGTCGATGGAGATATCCATGCGGACGGCGACCGGTTTCCCGGCCAAAGTGGCCGGTTTGAAGCGATATTGCTTGACTGATTCCAGGGCCTTCTCGTCCAGACCCATGCCCAGGTGTTGAATCACTTTTGGATCGCGTGGCATTCCTTTGGCATCCACGATGATTTCGAGAACGCACAATCCCTGATATTTCGCCATGCGGGCCTGCTCGGAAAATTCCGGTTCCGGCGCATAGATGACCACTGGCGGGCGAACACCGCCGCCGACCTGGTAGATGCCGCCACCATAGCCGCCGCCCTGTCCCGGTCCCACCCCCGCGCCCGAACCGGAGCCGACGCCGCCGCTGTTGCCTGATCCGATGCCACCGGCGCTGCCGATGCCATTTGAGGCAGGTCCGCGCACGGCCGTCAAGGGATCTCCCAGATTGGGCATGGCGCTGTTGGGCAACTGGATGTTTGCGGGCATCACCACGGTGGGCTCGACGGCGAGTTTGGGCTTGGGGTTGCGGATGACCTCATCCGGAGGAACGAACTGGACCTTGGCGATGGTGGGCAGCTTGCCCTGGGCTGCCGGTAATAGACTTTTATCTCCGCCGCCACCGCCGCCGCCCATCACTTTTGCGTTGGCGTCCAGGGGCATAAATGGCGTGATGTTAAAGTTCGGAGGAGGAACGACTTCCGCGACCATGGGCCGCCTCGGACGCCAAAAGATGACTGCCAGGATCATGGCGAGCACCAGCAGATGAATGCCGACGGATATAAGGCTTGATTTGCGATCCCGCGGCCGCTCCAGAGGATTGGAAACCGCCACAGCGTGCGATTCCAGATGTAACGGAGGTAACTTCCGGGGAAAAAACAATTCGCGAAAATCGTCATAGATGCCGACCCAGATGGGTTCCTCATAGAACGGATCGACTACAGGTATTGGCTTCGATTTGAGTTGGAGTGCCGGTTGAGGCCGGGGAAAAAACCTGGCGCGCAAATTCTCCGTTAGCGAGGCCCAAAATGAAGGCTCTCCCTGAAGCGTGCTCCAAAGAGCCGGCTGTGCAATGTCACGGGATTGGTTTCTCTCGATTTCCGGTGGTATCAGAAGCTGATTCGACATCCATTACCCATTTTCGACTGCTAGCGAGTGGAGAGGCCCGCTGTGCTGCCTGCTTTCATTATGCGGGATGCAGGCTTTAATTGTCGTCCTCGCCAAAATCCTCACGTGATTTCCAAGGCATTCGATCCAGTGTTTCCGGCCAATTGGCAAGAGCCAAACGGTTGAAATAATCCTCAGGTTATCGAGAATGACACGGATATCGATAACGTTAATGCTATAGACGCTTCACCAGCCAATACGTTTCCCCCCAAGGCCGGTAGAGGCGCGGTATGCATTTATCATAAGGGAGTATGAGAATATTTGCTTTGGAGAAGATATGCCTGCTGGGCCTGATTTAAAGGCGACCCTGAACCTGCCGCACACCGATTTTCCGATGAAAGCCAATCTTCCGCAGAATGAGCCGAAACGACTGGCTGACTGGCAGGAATCGCAGTTGTACGCGCAGATTCGAGCAGCACGCAAAGGCGCTCCCGTGTATTTGCTGCATGATGGCCCGCCGTACGCGAATGGCCCCATCCATCTGGGCCACGCGATGAATAAATGCCTGAAAGATTTTGTGGTGAAGTCGAAGACGATGGCCGGTTACGATGCTCCGTATGTTCCGGGCTGGGACTGCCACGGTTTGCCGATTGAAATTAAGGTGGATGAACATCTCGGACGCAAAAAACTGGAACTTCCCGCCATTGAGGTGCTGCGAGCCTGCCGCGAGTACGCGCAAAAATATGTCGATCTGCAGCGCGAACAGTTTTTGCGGCTCGGAGTGCTGGGCCAGTTCGACCGCCCGTATTCGACCATGTCGAAGTCGTATGAAGCGCGGGTTCTGGAAACGTTCTTTGAATTTCTTGAAGCCGGATTTGTGTACAAGGGATTGAAGCCGGTGTACTGGTGCATCCACGACCGCACGGCGCTGGCCGAGGCGGAAGTGGAATATGAAATGCACACCAGCCCCAGCGTATATGTGCGATACCGCATGACCAGCGATCCTGCGGCACTGGATGCAGCGCTCGCCGGGAAGCAGGTGAACACCATCATCTGGACGACAACTCCGTGGACGCTTCCGGCGTCACTGGCGGTGGCATTTCATCCGGATTTTGAGTATGTCGCACTGGAATCGGACGGAGAGGTGTATGTCGTCGCGAAATCGCTGGCGAAATCTGTGGCCGAGGCGGTTGGGTTCAAAGATGCAAAAGAGATTGCATGTTTTCCCGGACGGAAACTGGAGCGCACAACATTTCAACATCCATTCCTGGAGCGCAGCATTCTGGGAGTGCTTGCGGACTACGTGACTGCAGATACCGGCACGGGCGCTGTCCATACTGCTCCTGCGCACGGCGCAGATGACTTCTATACCGGCGTGCGGTACGGGCTTGACCCCACCTGCAACGTGGACGGCGCGGGGCGGCTGCACAATGGATTGCCGGAGTACGACGGCAAAAAAGTTTTTGCGGCAAACGAGCCGATCGTTGAACTGTTGAAGGCGAGCAGCGCGCTGCTAGCGCGAATCGACATTAACCACTCGTATCCGCACTGTTGGCGCTGCCACAATCCGGTGATTTTTCGTGCCACGGAACAGTGGTTCATCGGCATGGAAACGCCGATGGAAAATCCCGATGGGTCTGCGGCCACGTTCCGCAAACGAGCGCTGGATGAGATCAAGAAAGTGCGCTGGGACCCAAGCTGGGGCGAAGAGCGCATCGCCAACATGATTACAACGCGGCCGGACTGGTGCATCTCTCGTCAGCGGATTTGGGGCGTGCCGATTGCAGTGTTTCTGTGCGAGACGTGCCATGCGCCGCTCAAGGATTCTGCCGTCTTCCGCCGCGTGGTGGAGTTGTTTGAAGAGGAAGGCGTGGAAGCCTGGCATACGCACACGACGGAAGACATTCTTCCGCCGGGAACGACATGCAAAGCGCCAGGGTGCGGAAGCGAGAAGTTTACGAAAGAGATGGACATTCTGGATGTGTGGTTCGAGTCCGGATCGAGCCAGGCAGCCGTGCTGGGTGAGAAGGCCGGCTTTGGATTGACGTGGCCTGCGGACTTGTACTTGGAGGGGGGCGACCAACATCGCGGATGGTTCCACACTTCCCTGCTGTGCAGCGTGGGCACCAGGAATGCGGCGCCGTATCGCCGCGTGGCTACCTGCGGATGGACGCTGGACGATCAGGGTCGGGCGTTATCGAAGTCGCGCGGCAATGACATCGGCCCTACGGAAGTGGCCGCAGAGCTGGGAGCGGACATCATTCGCTTGTGGGTGGCGTCGGTCGATTTCCGCGAAGATGTGGTGGCGACGATTCCGCTGCTGAAGCGGCTGGCGGAAGATATTTACCGCAAGCTGCGCAACACGTTCCGCTTTCTGCTGGGGAACCTGGGCGACTTTCATCCGGACACCGATGCATTGCCGTTCGAGCGGTTGTTGCCGATCGACCAATACATGCTGGCGCGGACTGCGGAGCTGACGACGAAAGTGCTTCGCTGGTATGACGAGATGGAATTCCATCGCGTGTACCAGGCCATCAACGAGTTTTGTACCGCCGACCTGAGTGCAATGTATCTGGATTTACTGAAGGATCGGATGTACACCTTTGCGCCCAACGATCCTGCGCGCCGTTCCGCGCAGACCGCCATTGGCCGCATCGCAGAGGCGCTGGTCCTGCTGACCGCGCCCTACCTAAGCTTCACTGCCGAGGAGGTATGGCAATATCTGCCCACAGTGAAAAGCCGCGAACCGAGTGTGCAGCAGGCACTCCATTCGCGGCAGCATTACCCGGGTCCCCCAACAAAAAGCGGCCGCGAACCGAGTGTTCATTTAGCGCTCTTTCCGCGGCCGCTAGATATCGCACCTGCCTCTGCGGCAGAATTGCTGGGCGACTGGAAGCAACTATTAGCGGTGCGCGACGACGTGCTGAAAAGCCTGGAAGAAGCGCGGAAAGAGAAGCACATCGGCAAAGCACTGGAAGCGAAAGTGCGGCTGCAAGTTCCAGCCGGCCTAAATCCGATGTTGCGCAAATATGAATCGAGCCTGAAAGAGTTGTTTAACGTATCGCAGGTGGAACTGGCCGCTGCGGCCGAACAGAACGGGTCAGGCACGTTGCAGGTAACGACGCTGCCAGCCGATGGCGCGAAATGCGAGCGCTGCTGGAATTATTCCGTGCGCGTGGGTGAGAGCCAGAAGTGGCCGACCGTGTGTGAACGCTGCGTGGCGGCGTTGGAAACCATTGGCGCGCCCACTATGCCCGCCGAGCCCACCCCCGCGGCGGTGGGTAATTCGAAAAAGGATGGGCAGTGAGCGGAGCTTCTCGATTTACAGGCACGCGCGATCCGCGTTTAAAACTTCTTTTGATTTCCGTCGCAGTCTTTATCGCCGACCGGTTGAGCAAGACGTGGATTCTTCATCACATAATTTCCGGGCAGGAAATCACGATCGTCCCGCACTTCTTTCATCTGTCGCACGTGTACAACAACGGCGCGGCTTTCAGCCTGTTTTCCGATACGCCTTCGCCGGAGCGAGTTCGCTGGATGTTGATCGGCTTTTCGTTGATCGCGATTGCGATTGTGCTGGCGGTATTCCTGAAAGCCGGGCGGCGCGTGAATCTAACCAGCATTGCGCTGGCGCTGGTACTCGGTGGAGCCATTGGCAACCTGTACGATCGGCTGGCCTATCGCTATGTCATCGATTTTCTGGCGTTTAATTTTTTTGGGTATCACTATCCTGACTTCAACGTCGCCGATTCCTGCATCGTGATTGGCGCTGGGCTACTGCTGCTGGAGGTATTTCGCGCGCCAAAGTCGGCCTTTCTCGACTGAATGCCAAACGAAAATGGAGTGAGATTATGAAAATCTTCTGTTGTATGCTCTTGCTGGTTCCGTTCGCTGCTGCGCAAAACAATTCGCCGGCTGCAGTTCCGGCCCAAACTTCTCCTGCGGCCCAGACTTCTCCTGCGCCCCAGACCGTGACCCTGCCTCCCACGCCCCAACAAATATCACACATGGAACAGATGCTGCAGGACTGGCCAGATCTGGAGCGCTATCGGGCCGCCAACGCAGCCCTTCCGCCGCCTGCGCCTGGCGAAAAACGGGTTGTGTTCATGGGTGATTCCATCACCGACGCGTGGGGAAATCCGACCGGTGTATTTTTCCCGGGCGAGCCTTACATTAACCGCGGCATCAGCGGCCAAACCACTCCGCAAATGCTGATTCGGTTTTGGCACGATGTCATCGCGTTGCAGCCCAAGGTCGTAGTCATTCTGGCGGGTACGAACGACATTGCCGGCAATACCGGCCCGTCGACGCCGGCCATGATCCAGGACAATTTGATGGCGATGGCGGACCTGGCCAAGGCGAATGGCATTCGCGTGGTTCTGGCGTCCATTTTGCCGGCCGCCGCCTATCCCTGGAAACCAGGAATCGATCCGAGAGCGGAAATTGTTGCGCTGAATGACTGGATGCGCAAAACTTGCGCGCGGGAGGGATACGTCTATCTCGATTACTATTCGGCGATGGTGAATCCAGAGCAAGGTATGAAGAAAGAGTTGACCATCGACGGCGTACATCCCAACGCCGCTGGCTATGCGGTGATGACTCCGCTGGCGGAGCAGGCCATCGCCGAGGCGCTGAAGGCGCAGTAAGTCGGATTGCAAATCCATTCATTGCGAATGGGCGGAGTGGCGAACCGGATTCCCTAGCGGTTGATGTCTCCAAGCGCGAACGTGCCTAGAAACATTGGATGGGAGAGGGGCGGTTTGGTGCTGGAAATATCGACGGGATAAGGCTGGCCGGTCAGCGTAGGAAATCCCCAGATGCTGCCGGTGTTGAGGTCGACCACCATTTTTCCAAACACCTGGGTGTTGCCGTCCAATGACCGCAGCATCACGACGCCGGGCTCAATGTAGAGCGGGTCGGACGCGGTGGTCGGGGTGGGCGGCGTCTGCTCCTGGGCCTGCGCCGGATTTGGTTGCCGCAAGGGTTTTATGGCAATGGCGATCAACGCGATGGCGATGACCAGCAGCAGAAAATTGGTTGTTGCAAGATTTTTCATTTGTTCTCCTCATGGCAGATGTATGGCCGCTCTGGCCGCGATGTTTTGCAGTTCGCCAAAACACCGAAACCGATCAACTATCCCATCCTAGACGGTATCAAGGCAGCGCTCTGTGAAGCTGTAAACTAGAAAGATGCGGCAGTGTGCGTTTTGTGCGCTGCCAACCCCCCTCTGCAGGGACTTGTGACCCAATGGATTCGATCACCGTTCGCGGCGCGCGCGTTCACAACCTGAAGAACATCGACTTTGAGATTCCGCACGGCCAGTTGACGGTCGTGACCGGGGTTTCCGGTTCGGGGAAATCCTCGCTTGCGTTCGACACGATTTATGCCGAGGGCCAGCGCCGCTACGTGGAGTCTCTGTCGGCGTACGCGCGGCAGTTTCTGGAGCGGATGGAAAAGCCGGACGTCGACCAGATCGACGGGCTGGCCCCGGCGATTGCGATCAAGCAGAAAAACTCGACGCGAAATCCTCGCTCCACGGTGGCGACGGCGACGGAGATTTACGATTATCTGCGGCTGCTGTATGCCCGCTGCGGGACCATGTATTGCCTGACCTGCGGCGCCATCGTGAAGCGCGACAGCGTGGATGAAATTGCCGAAGCGGTTCTGAAGCTGCCGCAGCAGACGCGGATCCTGGCGTTGTTTCCGGTGGTGTTGCCGGAGGTGGCCGACGACGGCAAAAAGTCCACTGCGAAAAAGAAGGCTGCCAAGAAGGCGGCGCAGGTCGCCAGGAAAGCCGCGGCGGCACCGACGAAAAAAGATGGCAAGCCGGTGACCAAAGCTGAGGCGGCGCGGGTGGCGTTGGCGGCCGCGACGCGGACGGCGGCGAAGATCAACCGCTATGCCACGGAGTACGTGCCGGATGCGCCGGAGATGGCGGGAGAGCCGATAGACCCGCGGCGGCAGCGGCTGGGTGAGTTGCGGCAGCGCGGTTTTAACCGGCTTTATCAACATGGAAGGATCGTGGAATTCTCCACGCCGGAATCCTTGCTGGAGCTGGATTTTTCGCGACCGCTTTTTATTCTGATCGACCGCATTGTTGTGTCGGCAGAGGCGCGGGCGCGGGTTGTGGATGCGGCGGAGACGGGATATCGCGAAAGCGGAGAGGTGATCTTTGAAGTTGCGCCAAGGGCCGATGAAAGCGGCGTCGAGTCCGGAGCAAGCGAGCGACGGCAGTTTCGATTTTCCGGCGCGTATGCGTGCAGCCATTGCAACCGCGTCTATCGCGAGCCGGAGCCGCCGCTGTTTTCATTCAACAATCCTTATGGCGCATGCGCCCGCTGCGAGGGATTCGGCAACACTATCGATTTTGATCTGGACCGGATCATTCCGGACAAAACGCGCACGCTGAATGAGGGTGCGATCGACCCGTGGGTGCGCCCGAAGTATCGTCCAATGTTTGGCGAGTTGCGCCGTACCGCGAAAGAAAGAAATCTTCCGTTGGACGTGCCGTGGAAAGATCTCTCGCAGGAACATCAAGACTTTATTCTGAACGGCGACAAAACGTTTCCCGGCATTCGAGGATTTTTCGCGCACCTGGAGCGCAAAAAATACAAGCTGTATGTGCGCGTGTTCCTCAGCAAGTATCGCGGCTACGCGATTTGCCCGGAGTGCAATGGAAAACGGCTGCGGGCGGAGGCCCGCGCGGTGCGCATCGGCGACGGAAATACAGGCGGCCGCGACATTTGCGACGTAACGGCGCTGACCGTGGGAGAGGCGCAGGCATTTTTTGCGCAGTTGCGGCTGAGTCCGACGCAGATGGAGATGGCGGGAAGAATCCTGGAGGAAGTTCGCCAGCGGCTGGGATTTTTGAATGACGTTGGTCTCGATTATTTGTCGCTCGATCGGCTGTCGTCCACGCTGTCGGGCGGCGAGGCGCAGCGGGTGCAGCTGGCAACTTCGCTGGGTTCGCAGCTGGTAGGCGCAATGTATGTGCTGGACGAGCCTTCGATTGGATTGCATCCCCGCGATACCGGCAGGCTGATTCGAATTCTGGAAGGCTTGCGTGATCTGGGAAATACGATTCTTGTAGTTGAGCACGACGCGGACATTATCCGCGCGGCGGATTATCTGTTGGACCTGGGGCCGGGCGCCGGAGAACTGGGCGGAAAACTGCTGGCTTCGGGAACATTGCCGGAGTTGATGAAGTCGCCGAATTCCTTGACGGGAAAATATCTGCGCGGCCAGCTTTCCATTCCGATACCGTCGCGGCGGCGCACGCCGGGAAGCGCGTGGTTGCGACTGACGGGAGCGCGGGCGCACAATTTGCAGTCGGTGGACTGCGAAATTCCGCTTGGCATGTTGGCCTGTATCACCGGCGTATCCGGCTCCGGCAAATCGACGCTGGTGCATGATGTGTTGTATCGCGCACTGGCGCATCGCCTGGGCGAAAGCGACATTGCCGATCCGACGCATTTGTACGACACGCTGGAAGGCTCGCAGCATCTGGATGGGGTGGTGTTGGTGGACCAGTCGCCGATCGGACGCACTCCGCGATCCAACCCGGTGACGTATATGAAGGCGTTCGATGGCATTCGCGAACTGTATGCATCGCTGCCCGATGCAAAGCGGCGCGGCTATGCCGCAGGATTTTTTTCGTTCAACGTCCCGGGCGGTCGCTGCGAAGTTTGCCAGGGCGATGGCACGGTCACGGTGGAAATGCAATTTCTGGCGGATGTGGAACTGCCTTGCGAGGAATGCAACGGAACGCGCTTCAAGGCGTGCGTGCTGGAGATTCGCTACAAGGGCAAGAACATCCATGACGTGCTGAACATGACGGTGAAAGAGGCGCTGCAGTTCTTTGCCGGACACATCAAGATTCAGGATCGATTGCGCGTGCTGGACGACGTTGGTCTGGGCTACGTGCGACTGGGGCAGTCGGCGACAACGCTTTCCAGATCGGA
>JAJZCA010000107.1 GCA_021798735.1 Acidobacteriota bacterium
TTTTGCCGACTATTCGCAATGGAACGTATGGAAGAATGAGCGCGGTCAGAAGAAGGCGGCTGAACTCTCCCCACGCTCGGCCGAAACAAGTGACAATGCCGCGAAGCACGCCTCTAAAACCTCTTCCAGTCAGATCAAGAAGAAACTGTCGTACATGGAAGCGCGTGAATACTCGACCATCGAGCAGGAAATTGCCGATGCGGAACAGCAGCTTCAATCGCACCGCGAGACCATGGAAGATCCCGCAATCGCTACGGATGCTGCGCGCCTGGAGAAGGCTATGGCAGACGTCGCCGAATCTGAAAACCGCGTCGACGAACTCTATCTGCGATGGACGGAGCTCGAAGCCAAGCTGAAATAGCGCAGCGCAAAATCAATTTTTCTGAAACCGAAGGCACTCTTCGGCTACTCTGCGTCGGTAACTTTGTTGTCCACGAGGATGATCGTAAGGCTGCTATAACAGAGAACCTTCTTTGCGCCCAGGTCGACGATCTTGCCTCACGTCAGGATGCGATTCATCAAGGCGCAGGATCTGAACCGCTTTGTGCTGTTCATGTTCCCACCAATACGTTTGCAGATTTGCGTCGCTAACGTCTGTGGGGGAGCCGGGAGATGGAAGAAATAACTGAACGTTTTTCTCCGCCGCAGCAATTATCAAACGCTCAATCGGTTCTCGCCAGGGATGAAATGCCAGGTTGAACAAGCCCCAATGGATCGGCAGCAACAGCTTGCCTCGCAAATCGATGTGCGCTTGCGCAGCGTGAATTGGTCCCATGTGAATATCGGGCCAATCCGCGTCGTACGCGCCGATCTCCAACATCGTAAGATCAAACGGACCAAAGGCATCCCCAATGGAACGGAAGCCGGGAAACATCCCTGAATCCGCTCCGAAAAAAATGTTGTGCTTATTTCCACGAATCACAAACGACGACCACAGAGTCTCGTTCCTTCCCCATAATCCACGTCCCGAAAAATGACGCGCCGGGGTAGCTGTAATCTGGCAATCATGACCAAGGCTGGCTGTTTGGCCCCAGTTCAACTCCGCAATTTTCTGCGGCGCGATGCCCCAGGACTCCAAATATCGTCGAAGACCGAGCGAGGCAATGAAATGCGTGCTCTCGCCTTTAAGCAGAGCGGCAAGCTGCTCGATTGTAGCGCGATCCAGATGATCGTAGTGATCGTGCGAGAGCAGCACAGCATCGAGCGACGGCAAATCTTTCAGGTCGAGGGTGGGAGGATAGAAGCGTTTCGGACCGGCAAACGACACAAAAGAGGTACGGTCACTCCAGACAGGATCGGTCAGGATTCGCCGTCCATCGATCTCGATCAGCACGCAGGAATGTCCCATCCAGGTGACGCGGAGCCCTCGGACAGGAGGGGCCGCGTACAGCGAGGTGTCCGTGCGAAATGGTCCGAGCGCGTGCTTGGGGTCCCCTTGCCGCCTCTCCAACAACAAGCGGCGAATCATTCGCCCCGCATGCCCAACGCCCATCACGGATGTAGGAACGGAATTGAGAAATTTGCCCCCCAGCATTTCTGCTGGAGCAACGACATCTGCGGCAGGATTCGACGTAGCGATGAATTTCGACATAATAGGTTGTGGTCAACGCAGCGCACCCTAATTGGATGCCCTGGATAACCGAATGATTCAAGATGACCGGAGTTGGCAAACTGTTACCACTGGACACCGGGATACAAGCTCGGTAAGCGAATGACCCGGTACTGGTTGTAGCCGGGCGTACGTGCCTGCCATACCGTTTGTGCTGCAGTCGGAGATGTCTGGTTCAACTCGTAGACAGTCGCACCGCCTTTTGAGGCGCAAAAATCTACTTCAACGTCGTTGTTCTGGAGTTGGTCCGTCTGGCCGCCAAAATAACTGTAGACGGAGGGCGATGGGTTGTAGTGAAACAGCATCGTCGCGGTCTTGGCTGTCTCATCCACTCGCAACACCATGGCCGTCGAGTAGCAGGCGGGCGCGCCGGTCGTGCCACAAGTTTGCCCGGATGGAAACAGCCGGTCATTCCCGTTGTCCATGACGCCAAGATCGAAGACCCCCGAGGTATTGGGGCTGAAGAAGTTGATGCCATGCTGCGCATAGAACCAGTCGGTCGGATCGGTCGCGCCAAGCAGCTTGAAATCGCGACCTTCTCCAAGACTCCAGATAATATTGCCGGTCCCTTTCCCGTCGTTGTAATCGATTTTGACGATCCTGTTCTGCTGCCGAATGGAAAGAAGGAGATTATGGTCTTCCGGCGAATACAGCAGCGCATTCGAGTGAGTCCAATCCGGAAACTGATAGGAATAGGGCGACGCCGGGGTGCCAAGCTGTTGAAACGGGTTCCACACCCAGGTGGGATTGTAGTTCTGATCCACATCGACGATCACTGTCCCCAGCACATTGCTGGTCCCCGGATAGCCGGGCAGGTTTGTATAGGGCTTGGTCATCCAGGCCAGCAGAAGCAGATGCCCGTTGGGCAATTGCAGTGCATCCGTGCAGAACGTCAGCAGGTTCAACCCGGTAAAACCATTTGCCGCAAGCGACTTGTTCAGTTGGTCGATGGTCAGCTCATGGATCGTGTTCCCTACCAGGTCTACCTCGCGAACGACCTCGATCGTCCCCGAAGGAATGTTCTGTTTCGCGGTGGGCGTGGCCACATATCCGATGACCATAAGAAAATGTCCGTTCGGCAGAGGCTTGATGGGGAAAATGACATTGGCCGCAGAGCCCGGTTCGCTTTGCGGAAATTGATACGTCCAGATGACATTTCCAGCCAAATCCGTGGCGAAGGCCTGGTTCAGGTTCGGAATTGGCTTGCTGCCGAACGTGACCGTGTCGAACAATTCCACGCCGGGCTGCGGAGTCTGCCCGCTGACTGGCGTCGTGATCGTCACTGGCACGGTCGGGGGTGTGGTGCCCGTTGCAAACGTGTGGTCCGTGTCCTGGAACGTGACCCCGTTGGCCAGCGTAACCAGCGCCTGCATGTGATAGGTGGAGGAGCCGCGCATTCCTGCCACTTCCATATTGATCTGGCCGCCATATTGGCTGGGTGCGGATTGGGACCATGTGTTCAATCCGTAGCTGGTGTCCGGCCCGAACTGCACCGACATTCCTCCGGGCTGGGGCAGATAGATGGAATAGTTCGCGACCAGAGGATTGGCTGTGCTGGTCACCACCCCCGCCTGAATGACTGCCACAACAGCGCTGGCGTTGCTGGCCGCTGGTGCGCTGACGAGAGCTGCCTGCACCACAACATTTTCACTTTGGCTGATGGTTGCGGGCGCAGTGTAATTGCCGTTTGCATCGATCATGCCCACGGTCGCATTGCCGCCAGCGACGCCGTTGACGGAAAATGCGATCGCTCCGCCTCCCGCCGCTGTCGCGGTAAAGTGAACAGTCTGCCCCGCGCCTACGGCCGCATTCTGTGGACTGATAGTGACTGTGCCAGACTGGGTGGGCGTGGGCGCTGGCTGCGTTGGAGCCGGTGGGTTGTTGGGCGGCGTGGGCGGTTTAGACGTCGAGGTCAGGCTGCTGGGTACACGGTCCGCACAACCTGAGAGTAACCCGATGAGGAGCAGTGAGATTCCGACGGAGGATCTGATCCTGCGTCCCGTTCTGAACATTCTTTCTCTCCAAGAAACTCGCGGACCGATGCCGCACACGAACCATGCCGCACACTATGGACGTAACTCGCTGATTTAGGTCACCCTGCTATTCGCAGAGAGACGCAACTTTATCTCGACACAGCTACACGGGACTGCAGAAACTCCGCATACGGCCCTTTGAAGTCCTGGATTTTGTGGTCCTCAAAATTCCAAATGCGCGTTGCCACCTCGTCAATCAGTTCCTGATCGTGGGTCACCAGTAGAACTGTTCCTTCATACTTCTGAAGCGCCTGGTTCAATGCGTTAATGGCTTCCAGGTCGAGGTGGTTTGTCGGTTCATCGAAAATGAGGAAATTCGGCTTCTGCATCATCAGCCTGCAGAACAACAGCCGGGCCGCTTCTCCCCCTGATAGCGCCTCGGTCGGCTTCAGACCTTCTTCTCCGCTGAAAAGCATCTGGCCCAACACGCCGCGAATATCTTCCTTTGTGGCTTTCGGATCGAACTGATGCAGCCAATCCGCCGCCGTCGTTCCTTTTTCAATTGTGGAGGTGTGATCTTGCGCAAAGTAACCAATCTGCGCCGCGTGTCCCCACTTCACCGCTCCGCTATCGATATCGTTGCTGGGATTGTCGCCAGGTACATGATCCACGTGGGGAGCGTGGGCCAGCAGCGCCTTGACCAGCGTTGTTTTACCCTGTCCGTTGCGGCCAATCAGACAAATCTTCTCGCCGCGAGTCACGGATGCGGTGAACCCATCGATGACAACATGGTCGCCATAGGCCTTGCGAACGCCTTCCGCCTCCAAAATGTGCTTGCCGGAGGGACGCAACTGGTCGAAGCGAATGTAGGGCCGCGCAATGTTCGACCGCGCCAGTTCACTGGTTTGCAGGCGCTCCACTTCCTTTTTGCGAGAGGTCACCTGGCTGGAACGGGTACCGGCCGAAAAGCGCGCGATAAATTCATTCAACTGGGCGATCTTCTTTTCGCGTTCTTCATTCTGCGCTTCCAGCCGTGTCCGCACCTGCGTCTTGGCCAGCACCATATCGTCGTAGCCGCCGGTATAGGTGATGATGGTCTGGTAGTCGATGTCGGCGATGTGCGTGCAAACGTTGTTCAGAAAATAACGATCGTGCGAGATCGTAATCAGCGTGCCTTCGCGGTGCGTCAAAAATTCTTCCAGCCAATGGATCGAATCGAGATCGAGATAGTTCGTCGGCTCATCCAGCAACAACGCCTGAGGATTGCCAAACAGGGCCTGCGCCAATAAAATCCTCATCTTCTGGCCGCCTTGCAATTCGCCCATCTTGCGCTCGTGGACATCGTTCGAAATGTCGAGGCCCTGCAACAGGATGGCTGCATCGCTTTCCGCGGTATAGCCATCTTCTTCGCCGATGATGCCTTCCAACTCGCCGAGACGCATTCCGTCGGCGTCGTCCAATTCATGCTTCTCGTAAATCCGGTCGCGCTCTTCCAGCGCCGCCCACAATGCTTTGTTGCCCATGATCACGGTATCGATGACGCGATAGGCATCGAACGCATACTGGTCCTGACGCAGCACGCCCAGCTTCTTCGGACGCACCACGACGCCCTTCTGCGGGTCAAGGTCCCCGCTTAAGACTTTCATAAACGTGGTTTTGCCGGCTCCGTTGGGGCCAGTCAGGCCGTAGCGACGACCGGCGGTAAAGGTGGTGGATACATCTTCAAACAGGATCTTCGATCCATAGCGCATGCTTACATTGCTGACAGAAATCATATCTACCTCAAGTTTTTCACATTTGCGGCGGCAACGGTGCTGGACTCGCTGGAATAGGCCGTCTTATGCAACCAGATTTCGCTTTCGTCGCAGGCTCGAATATCATGGGGAGTCCAATCATCCGCAAGCCATCGAGCGGAATCGGCTGGCCAGTTTCCGTAACATGCCAGAAAATCGGGGAGCCACGAAAGGAAATCCTGGAATGAACGATACGAAGCAACTCGACCTGAAGCCGCGTGAGGTCTGCCGCTGGGACCTTGTCAGTCTTGGCGAGGTGATGCTGCGCCTGGACCCAGGCGACGAGCGAGTGGCCACCACGAGGAGCTTTCGCGCCTGGGAGGGCGGCGGCGAATACAACGTCGCGCGCGGTCTGCGGCGCTGCTTTAATCTGCGTACGGCCATCGTCACAGCACTGGCCGACAATCCCGTGGGCCGGCTGATTGAGGACATGATGTTGCAGGGCGGCGTCGATCTGTCGCACCTGCTGTGGGTTCCCTACGACGGCGTTGGCCGAACTGTTCGCAATGGACTGAATTTTACCGAGCGTGGATTTGGCGTGCGCGCCGCGCTTGGCTGCTCCGACCGCGGACATACGGCCGCATCGCAGTTACAGCCGGGAATGATCGACTGGGATGAAATTTTTGGCCGCGAGGGAGCGCGCTGGTTTCATACAGGCGGCATCTTTTGCGCACTGTCTGAGACGGCGCCGCTGGTGGCCCGCGAAGCGATGGAGGCGGCGCATCGGCATGGCACCGTCATTTCCTATGACCTGAACTATCGCGACTCGCTGTGGAAATCGATTGGCGGCAAGAAGCGCGCCTGCGAAGTGAATCGGGAACTGGCCAGCTTGGTTGACGTGATGCTGGGCAATGAAGAGGACTTTACCGCTGCGCTGGGATTTGAAATCAAGGGTGTCGATGAGGACCTCGCCGACCTGGACACAGCGCAGTTTCGCGCCATGATTCACCGCGCGGTCGCCGATTATCCCAACTTCCGCGTGGTGGGAACCACGCTGCGCCACGCAAAAACCGCCACCAGCAACGATTGGGGCGCCATCTGCTACTGCGATGGCGAGTTCTACGAAGCGCGACCCATGCCCGATCTGGAAATTTTCGATCGCGTCGGCGGCGGCGATTCCTTCGCGTCGGGACTGATCTACGGACTGCTCAGCGGCAAAGGTCCGCAGTGGGCGGTCGATTGCGGCTGTGCCCACGGAGCGTTGGCGATGACCACGCCCGGCGACACCACCATGGCAACTTTCAACGAAGTCGAGCGACTGATGCGGGGCGCCAGCGCACGAGTGATTCGATAACGCTGCACCTGGACCATTAGTCAACCAAGGAGAACGTGATGGACAAGACAAAAATCATGCAGCACATGCACGAGCTGGGCCTGGTTCCGGTCCTGCGCGCCTCCTCCGCGCAGGAAGCGATTGCCATCGCCGACGCCATTCTGGCAGGCGGCGTCAACATCCTGGAAGTCACAATGACCGTGCCTGGCGCCATTCGCGTCATTGAGCAACTGGCCAACCACCACGGCGAAAAATTGCTGCTCGGAGCGGGCACGGTTCTTGACGCCGAGACCGCTCGCAACTGCATTCTTGCAGGAGCTCAATTTATTGTCAGTCCGGCGCTGGATCTGCGCACCATTGAGCTATGCCGCCGTTACAGCGTGCCCATCATGCCGGGCGCGTTGACGCCCACCGAAATTGTCACTGCGTGGCAGGCAGGCGCTGACGTCGTCAAGGTGTTTCCATGCAGCGCTCTGGGTGGCGCGAAATATCTGAAGGCCCTGCAGGGTCCGTTGCCGCAGATTCAACTGATTCCCACCGGCGGCGTTTCGCTCAGCACGGCAGAGGAGTTTCTCGCGGCGGGAGCGTTCGCGCTGGGGGTTGGCGGTGACCTGGTCGATGCCAAGGCTGCGCGGGAAGGCCGCACCAGCATCATCACAGAAAACGCGCAGAAATACATCGCCATCGTCAAAAAATTTCGCAGCGCCGGAAGCTAGCCCAATCGCCTTTGAAAATCGACCGCGAAATCGCAATCCACGGGTCCATGGCAAAACTGACCTTGCCCCACAAAACGTTCCCCATATAGCGCTCTGAGAAGATGAAGATATTGAAGGAGCAGGGAAGATGGAGCGTTTACCGAGGAAGGTCTACACCTGCGCGTTCAAGCAGGAGGCGGTGCGGATGGTGGAGTCGGGGCAGACGATGGCGGCGACCGCACGCAGCTTGGGAGTGGTGGAGCAGACGCTGTTCAACGGGGTGAAGGCGCAGCGGGAAGGCAGTCGGCACGGGTTCCCTAGCATTACGATTGGAAGCATGTGGATTGACGATGCATCCAGAAAAGTCAAAGATTGTGTATTGCAAGGACAGCGGTCGTACAGGAAACTATCCACATGCGCAGTTTACGTTTCTCGGTTTCACTTTTTGCCCGGGGGATGCTCGAAACAAGCAGGGCCGGATATTTACAAGTTTTCAGCCGGGGGAAAGTAACGAGGCCACGAAGCGAATGCGACAAACTGTGCGTGCATGGAGGCTGCACCGGCAGACTCCGGGAACGCTGGCCGAACTGGCACAGCAATATGACCCCGTGATTCGCGGGTGGTGGAACTACTATGGGAAATTCTATCGGACGGTGATGTACAAGCTGCTTGGATTTATTGACCGGAAGCTTGAACAATGGGCCAGACGGAAATACAAAAGCCTGTCGCGACATAAACAGGAAAGTGCGGACTGGCTCCGCCAAATGAAGCGCGTATACCCAGAGATGTTTTCGCTGGAGTATTGCCGGATATAGGGCTGGGTAATGGGAGCCGTATGGCGCGAGAGTGTCACGTACGGTTCTGCGAGAGACTCAGGGCGCAATTCTCTGGGCCTACTCACCCAAGGACATGGATGACTGAATTCGCAGGCACTTGGAAACGCATAGCTTTTGTTATGAAACCAGTCTGATGGGGACAGTGATGGAAAGAGATTGCAGCGGAGAAGTTCGCGGAAAATTTCCTCTGCCTGCGATTCTCCGCCGGTTCATGACGGCGATTATTGCTCTCACGGTGGCGTCATGGGGAATCAGTTACTTCTGCTATCGAGTGCTGCATCTGCACTATCCGTATTCCTATCCGATGGTGCCCCGGCAGTTTCGCCAACTGGATTTCACCATGTACGCGGGCTGTTTCCCGCAGTTGCCGCACTTTCCGGAAACCTGTGCGAATTCCACCGCTTATCCGGCGCCGGCTCTCATGGTGTATCAGTTTTTTTACCTGTTTCCCCATCCGCTATTGGTGTTTATGGCAACTGGGGTATCCATGTTTGTGGCAGCAGCAGTCCTGTTAGCACGCGCACTGGTGCGGCGCGGTGTGGCGCGGCGAAGTGCATATCTTTTTACCGGAGCAGCGCTAATTTGCTCCTACCCGATTTTGTTTGCGATGGACCAGGGCAACATTGAGGTGTATCTGTGGCTGCTTCTAGCCCTGGGAGTCTGGGCTTATATGCGTGGCGGATGGATGCTGGCGGCTACGCTGTTCGGAGTGGCAGCTTCGATGAAATTCTATCCGGCAGTATACCTGGGACTGCTGCTGGCGAAGAAGCGCTACAAAGCATTTTTCTTCGGAATTCTGGTGGTAGTCCTGGCGACCATACTTTCGCTGTGGATCTTAGGCCCCACTATCCACCTTGCCTACCTGGGAGTTACCCATAGGCTGCACAATTTTGGTTCTACCTACGTATCGACAACACAGCCAGGCGGAATTGGATTCGATCACTCCCTGTTCAGCTTGGTAAAAGCCACGCAGCCGGGTCGGAGTTATCGGATGTACGCCAGCCTCTATCTACCATTCGCGGCGGTTGTCGGAATCGTAGTATATTTCTGGCGAATCTGGCGATTGCCTCGGATCAATCAAGTCTTAGCTCTCACCATTGCAGCCGTCGTATTGCCGCCGTTTTCCATTGAGTACACCTTGATTCATCTTTATATTCCCTGGGCCTTGTTGACGCTCTATGCGGTTGAGATAGCAGGATCGTCTGGAAGCTTGCAGCGGGTACGCGGATTAGGATTCTGTTTTGTTTGTTTTGCATTCCTCATGACGCCCGAAAGCTACTTTATCGTTGACGGAATCCGCTACAGCGGACAGCTAAAAGCACTGGTGCTGGTCGCGCTGTTCGTGGCAGCTCTGCGATATCCGTTCGTTGAGACGGGAGAGACGCAGAGGGCCTAACGTTCGAGGCGCGTGGGCTGATTCATGCCGCCGGGAAGTCTGGATGCGAACGGCGACGAGCAGACCGAGTACCATCCTTGCAGATTGCACGCCCAGTCGCGCGACGGCTCGCTGCTGTCCAGCCGCTTGACAATGCCCAGCAATTGTGGGGTCGTCGTATTCCCTGTGAATAGCAGCAAATTTGCGTCCGGCATAATTTTTTCACGCGCAGTCTCTGAATGAAGCAGCAACCGATACACATCGCCGGGAGAATCCTGGAACGAAGGTGTCAGTTGTCGGCTCATCTGATGGACACGCGAGCCTAGCGGCACATAGGATTCATATAGCCAGCCGCCATTCAGAAGAGTGGACCCGCTTTTCCGGAAATATCTAGCTCCGACCCAATAGTACGGCACATAGTTGAGTTCGGTAGTAATGGGTGCATCCTGCAAACTAAGCGTCAGGCCCGTTAGTCCCTTCTGGCCGACAGGCGCTGACTCAATCTGTGAAATCTGTGCTGCGACAGGCCGAATCATGGAATTCGCCAACACAAGAACTGCGAAGGAGTAGAAAAGGACGCTCGCCGCCAGGAGAGTTTCTTTCGGTCGACCTAACTCTCCAAAACCGCTAGCTGCGGCTAGCGCCCCGATCCATACAAATACAACCAGACGCTGAGAAAAATAGTTGGCCCCATTGATCACAGGCGGAAGAATTGGGATCGCAATCGTCAGCATCAGCGAGCAGGCAAGGAGGGCCGTGGCAGGTGTGTACACCCAGTGGAACCTGCCAGCCGCAGAAGAAGCAAGAACCAACGCGAGCAGAAGAATTGCGTACAACGAGAAGCGGTACGCGATGACTGCGGGATGCGACCCGGAGAACATTGCGAGGGTGCTTAACTTCACCAGCTTGATGAAGGAAGTTTTGCGATCGTAGGTCTGCAATATGTTGCTTACGACCCGATCCTTTCCTATAAATAGCAATATGTAACCGATCGTTGCCCAGGCGGCCGCCATGTATTGCAAATCCAGCCGATAGCGCTTGACGCTGATCTTGAAGTGAGCGGCGCTCAACCCGGCCGACTTTAGGTCCCCAGTGAACCGACAGAAGACATCAACCCCAACCAGCACGTAGATGAACAGCAGAGGCACGGGATGGGTCAGCACCATCAAAATTACCGTGAAAAGGAAAGCCAGCCACAAGCGATGGCTGCGCTTCTGAACTGCGCGATACCAAAAACCCAAGGCCCACAGAGCCATGCCAATCGCAAGACAATAGTTATAGAATCCCATCCCCAACGGCCAGTTGAGCAGCAGGGGGATGATAAACAACGACATTACATCGCCGCTGGGACCGAGATAGCTGGCTAGATAGCGAAAGCCAAAAGCCGTGGCAATGAAAATGAGGCATACCAGAAGCTTGTCTGCCATGAGATAGCCAAAGAAATGTGCGGTGGCAATCAGAAAGTAGTAATGCAGTGCGTAGGGCGGCAAGACGTGGCGAATGAAGTAGTAACTCGCAAACTCTTTCGACCCGGAGAGC
>JAJZCA010000108.1 GCA_021798735.1 Acidobacteriota bacterium
ATGTTAATCAGAAACCGGAAGAAACCGATCGCAATCGCAGCGCGGGCTATTCTTCGTTCTGGCGGAGGGCATAAGTATTGGTCTCAGTTCGGCGAGGAAACTCAGCGCGAAATTCAGGACCTCGCCGGGCAATTTCACGATCTGCTTTTCGATCCAGAAGTCGATCCGCCGATAAAGACCCTGGAACTGCCGCTTGGCGGATCAATATCGCCAGTTGATGCCTTGTCACTGTTGATCGAGTTCCTGACGCTCTCCGGCGGCAGGGCGAAAGATACTTTGACCATCGAGAAATACCAGGACGACGACAACGGACAGGGCACCATTACCGTTCTCAAGAACTCACTTCAAATTCTCAATCGGATCAGCGGGAACACGTCAGCAAGCCTAGGATTACACCCAGCCGTTTATTTCTACAATGAAAGAGGGAAATACATCCGCTTCCTGTTTCTCGGCCTAGTGGGACTAACCGCCGAGAAGATTCGTAGCAATGATCACGCCTTCTTTCGGAAGTTCACACTTGCCCGTTCAAACATGGAGAAGTTCTTGATTGACAACAAATCGTTGATCACGCTTCTGTTAACGAATATGAGCAAGGGACAAAGACCGGCGAAAATGAAAGATCTGTTTAGTTACTTGGTGAATGAGGCTTATGAAGGGAGAAAGCTAACGTCTGAGGGAGCACTCGCGCGCCTCGGACTCAGTGGAAAAATCCTACAGGTCGATACGCCGCAACTTTCGACCCAGATCACGGAGGATACAAGATCGACCGTTTTCATACGGAACGCGTTAGCATCTGCACTTCCTTGCCCTCTGTGTAACGGGCTTCTGCATCCTAGCAAATCCGTATCGTATGATCACATAATGCCTGTGCGAGACGGCGGTACTGGGGACATCGAGAACACGCAATTAGTACATCCGTATTGCAACAGTTCCGAAATCGGCAAGGCGCCAGTTAGTAAAGTGGTGGACGACATCTAATCCGAATTGATCGGTGCTGGGGCAGGCACCCGATTATTGCGCCCAAATACCCCGACCGGCGACTGGTCGAACCAGGATAGTTCTTCATAAGTCGGCTTCTGTTGACCTGATCCGGATATGATTGTCGAATTCAGGGCAACGCACTCATCCAGCGCCGCCAACAGGCGGGACCCGGGTTGAAGGGGAATGGATTCCTGCAAGTGCCCTGGCATTCCGCGATGCAAAGCCAGCGCGGCTTTTTGCCCTGTTTTAGCTTCTTGCGCCGACGGTCTTTCGCAGTTGCGCCTGGTTCTGCTCGCGATACCAATCCACCGTGCGCTGCAGCCCTTCGAGAAAACCAATTTTCGGGTCGTATCCGAGTGCCTCGCGGGCCGCCGAGATATCGGCGTAGGAGTGTTTGATATCGCCTTCTCGGGGAGGGCCATATTTTGGCGGATTTTTGTACCCGGTCAACTCGGCGATCAATTTATAGGTTTGGTTCAACGTGTACGGTTCGCCGCAGGCGCAGTTGAACATGCGTCCCGCCACTTTTTCCGCGGGTGCGGCAGCCGCCTTCAAGTTCGCCTGGACAACATTTTCGACGTAGGTAAAGTCGCGGCTCTGCTCGCCGTCGCCATGGATTGTCGGCTGCTCGCCTTCCAGCATCATCGTCGCAAATTTCGCCATCACGCCGCTGTAAGGGGAATCCGGAGCCTGGCGCGGGCCAAAAATGTTGAAGTAACGCAGCGCCACCGTCTCCAGCCCATACACTTCCCAATAGCTGCGCAGATACAGTTCACCCACCAATTTCTGCACCGCATACGGCGAGAGCGGCCCAGGCAACATGTTTTCCAACTGCGGCAGCGGATTGCGATTGCCGTAAGCGGAAGAAGACGCCGCATAGACGACGCGCTTGACTCCTGCTTGGCGCGCGCCTTCCAGCAGATTGAAGGTCCCGTCAATGTTGGCGGTGTGGCTGGTGCGGGGATCCTTCACCGACAGGGGCACCGAAGGAATCGCGCCCTCATGAAAAATAATGTCGACGCCTTGGCAGGCTTTTGCGACCCGATCTTCATCGCGCAAGTCGATTTCGAGGATCTCGATGTCGTCTTGCCATGGCGTCAGGTTCTCGCGCTTGCCGGTGGAAAAATTATCCAGGGCGCGAACCGTCTCGCCTCTTTCTACAAGCGCCTGCGTCAACCATGAGCCGATAAAGCCTGCTGCTCCCGTAACTAAATAGGTGGCCATACTTCTCCTTTGCGTAGGGGGGCGTAGGGTTTCGCGGCCGATGCTCTACCCAAGGCCATCATAGCAACCGAAGTGTCACAATTCAGCGAAAGCCGCGTCATATTGCGGGATACTTCCGTTACGGTTCAGATACCATAGGGGTAGCAGGCGGCTGGGCGATCGCTGCCGGTTCGCCGCAAGGCAAACCGGGAGAGGAAAGTCCGAACTCCGCAGGGCAGTGTGCCGGATAACGTCCGGGACCGGAGCGTCAAGGCTTCGGGACGGCTAGTGCCACAGAGAAAATACCGCCGCATCCCTAAAGGATGCGGTAAGGGTGAAAAGGTGCGGTAAGAGCGCACCGCTTCGGCTGTAAGGTCGGAGGCATGGTAAACCCCACACGGAGCAAGACCAAATAGGCGGGAAGCGTTGCAGCGTAAGCGGCAACGCGCGTGCTGGCCCGGTGCGCCAAACCCGCGGGTAGGTCGCTATGAGCGTTCGCAGTAATGCGACGCCTAGAGGAATGATCGTCCTCGACAAAATTCGGCTTACAGGCCGCCTGCTATATTTTCTCAACACGTTGCGTTCGCGGAGTTGTTAGGCTGTATGGCGCGTGTCGAAACGCCTCAGTAGGAAAGAAAAACCGCGCGCGATACCACGAGGATGCTACCTCCGACGGCCACCATGTCCTCAATCAGCGCGACGGGCAGGTCATGCCAGTGGAAAGTGTGCACCCATCCTTTGCGGACTTCGTAGCCCAGCAGCGCGCCGAGAATCGCGCCGACGACGCCGACTGCCGCGCAGGTTTCCCAGTTTGCACCCCAGGCTTGACCGCTGACCATGCCGCAAATAAACCCGAAGATGACGCGGCCAATGATTCCTGGTGGCTTGAGGCGACTGGGAGTCGACGGTAATTTATCCATGACGATTTCTCCAAACGCCAGAAGCGTCAGGATGATGACGGCGGCCCAGGTGTGCAGAAAGTGAAGGGAACTCCCGGGAATATGCATGTACCGGAAACGCAGCGTCCATGCCAGAACGGCGATGGGAGTGAATGTGCGCAGTCCTGTCAATCCTCCCAGGCAAACTGCAACCAGAAGCACCGGAAAAATGCTGTCCGACATTGAGGCCTCCACGCAAGTTCGATGGCGCGTAGCGAAAAACGATCGCCACGTACACATCTTTTCCTGTTGGAAATGAATTGTAAATAGGATTCGAGGACGATCCGGCGCAATTTCGCGCGCTTTGGGCCCACGCCGCACCGGCCACTCGATTCCGGGCGTAGCGCAGGGCGGGATTGGAAAACCTACCGCGCGCCGACACCCGCCGGCTCGCGCAGCCATCCATACAAGGGGAACTGCTCGGCCAAGTCCAGCACTTGCGCGCGAATCTTCGCCAGGTGCGCGGCATCGGAACGATGGTCCAGAGCTTCGACGATCCAGCGGCCAATCACGCGCATTTCCTCTTCGCGCATGCCGCGAGTCGTCAACGCCGGCGTTCCCACGCGAATGCCGCTCGGCTTCATCGGCGGGTTCACGTCGAACGGGATCGCATTCTTGTTAACCGTAATACCGGCGTCGCCCAACGCATTTTCGGCTTCGCTGCCGAACATGCCCTTGACGAATACGTCGACCAACATCAGGTGGGTGTCGGTGCCGCCGGAGACGACGCGATAGCCTTCTGCCATTAAGGATTCGGCCAGCGCCTTGGCGTTGGACACAATCTGCTTCGCATAGTCTTTGAAATCCGGCTGCAGTGCTTCTTTGAAGGCGACGGCTTTGGCGGCAATGATGTGCATCAGGGGGCCACCCTGCTGACCGGGAAATATGCTGCGGTCGACGCTGGCTGCCAGGTCCTGCTGGCAGAGAATCAATCCGGCGCGAGGGCCTCGCAAGGTTTTATGCGTGGTGGTGGTAACGATATGCGCGTGCGGCACCGGAGAAGGATGCACTCCGGCCGCGACCAGTCCGGCGAAATGCGCCATGTCCACGACAAGAAACGCGCCTACTTTGTCGGCAATCTGCCGCATCCGCGGAAAATCAAAAGTTCTGGGGTAGGCGCTGCCGCCGCCGATAATCATCTTCGGCTTTTCCCGCTCGGCAATCTGCTGCAGCTCGTCGTAGTCGATGACCTCTGTATCCTTGCGGACGCCATAACTGACCACGCGATACAGCTTGCCGGAAAAATTCAATTTGTGACCGTGGGTCAGGTGGCCGCCATGCGCCAGATCGAGGCCAAGGATCGTATCGCCCGGCTGAATGATCGCCATGTAGGCCGCTGCATTGGCTTGCGACCCGGAGTGCGGTTGCACGTTGGCATGTTCCGCGCCGAACAACTGCTTCGCCCGGTCGCGCGCCAGGTTTTCCACCACATCGGCATACTCGCAGCCGCCGTAGTAGCGCTTGCCGGGATAGCCCTCCGCATACTTGTTGGTGAAGACCGAACCGGCTGCCTCCAGCACGGCCGCGCTGACAAAGTTCTCCGAGGCAATCATCTCCAGGCCTTCATGCTGGCGCTGGACTTCACGCTGCACGGCGGCTGAAATTTCGGGGTCGGACTGGGCGAGCGAAAGGGGCATGCGGTTGGTGGCCATACTGAAATTCTAACCTACCCGAATGGGAGCAATGGTTCGTATCCGCGCGCATACAACCCCGCGATGCGGTCGTGGCACCGCAACAACTTACGCTTCCATCCAGAGGATCGCTTCTCCATCGCGCCTGCTGGAAAACCACAAACCAGAGCCCGTTCAGATTGTCACGATCTACTGCTGTAGGATTGTGATTTTGCGGAAAAACGAGACTGGCTCAGTTGTGGGGCTCTGACGTTGCTGCTTCCGTTTCTGCTCCCAACAACTCGTGCTCGCTCAACTGGTTTACTTTGCGCAGTGCAGGAAACATCACGGACCACGCGACCGTGACCGCAATGGCCCCCACGCCTCCAATGACCACCGCTGGCACCGCACCCCACCACTGGGCAGTCACGCCGCTTTCAAAACTTCCAAATTCATTGCTGGCTCCGATGAACAAGGCATTCACGGCACTTACCCGCCCGCGCATCGCCTGTGGAGTGGCCAACTGCAGCATGGACGATCGGACGATGATGCTCACCATATCGGCGGCTCCGACAATAAACAACGCTGCCAACGACAGTGCCATATTGCGCGATAGCCCAAATACCACCGTGGCGGCGCCGAATATCGCCACAGAAAATAACATCCGAACCCCGGCGTGGTGGCTCATCGGCCGCCATGTCATCAAAACTGAGATACAAAGCGCCCCCAGTGCAGGAGCGGCACGCAATATTCCCAGACCGGTAGGACCGGAGTGCAGAATATTTTCTGCAAAAATCGGCAGCAGGGCGACAGCCCCGCCCAACAGCACCGCAAATAGATCTAGCGTCGTGACACCAAGCAGCAGCTTTTTGTGCCACATGTACCGGAATCCCGCCAAAAGTGTTTCAGCCGATATGGCCCGTTGCTCCTGCCGCCCCGGACGTACCGAAAGCGAAGCCAGCAGGAACAAAAAGACGAACAGCGTGAGCAGGGTGACCGCGTAGACGATGGAGCCACCGGCCAGGTGCTTGCCGATTGGGCTCGGCAGCCAACGCAGCAGGGGCAAAGTAAATAGCAATCCTCCCAACGCCGGACCGACAAAATTTGCTAGCTGAAAGATCGACGCCCCCCAGGAAACAGCGTTGACAAAATCTCCCTTTGGCACCAAGTGTGGCAGCAACGCTGAACTGGCCGGCCCGCTAAACGAACGCCCCGTGCCCACCAGGAACAGAACAGCAAACAAAGCTGCGACGTGTTGGGTGCCGATCCATGACAAGTAGAAGAGCGTTCCCGTGCAAAGACATTGCAGACTATAGCAAACCAGGATAATGTGCCTTCTGTCGTAGCGATCTGCCGTATGACCGCTAATGAGCAGGAATAAAATGCCGGGAAGAAACAGAGCCAGGCCAGCATAGCCGAGATCGATGGCTTGATGGGTGATCGCGTAGATTTGCCAGGCCACAGCAACCGCCTGCGCCTCGGCGCCAATAATAACCAACAGCCGCGCCAACTGATACCGGCGAAAGTCGCGGGAGGCAAATGCGGCAGCGGCGCGGGTCGGCTCGTGCGGAATCGACATCCCTTCTATCCTGTCATAGTTTCGTCGCACCACGCTCCGGCGCGACACAGCTTCGTGCGCAAACCTCCACGACACCAAAAAGGATGTCAGAGCGATGGCGTTCCAGATCAGCCACGAGCCAGCCAGTTGCACGACGCTAAACCATAGAAAAGATTTTCGTATGTGAAGAGAATTTCGACGTAACACCGTGACCAGCGCTTACGCACTAAGCTCTAATTCATTTGTTGCAAGCTCGCCCTCATTCCGCGATTCAGGATGGATTCAAGATAACCGCTCACAGCCTGAGACAAACCTGGCAGTTGCCGCAAATCCTTGCCCCACCAATCTTCCCGGCGCAGCACTTCTTCCGTCAGTTTGCGAACCCCGGCGGGCGAACCATCGCAATTCGACCAAAGACCGGCAAAGGTCTGCAAAATCGCAAGTTCATCCCGGATGAAATATTCCTTGCCGTCGCGACTGCCGACCAGCGCACCCTCCCGGAGAACAGTGCCACGATAAAAGGCAATCAGCGCGGCCAGACCGAACGTCAGGCGCGTGGCCAATTGGCCTTTGATCGCAAGATACTGTTCGACCGATGGCAGTACCCGCACCTTATATTTCGAAATTGAGTTCAAGGAGATACTGAGTAGCGCATGTTTGATAAAGGGATTGCTGAAGCGCTCAAAAACCGAGGCTGCATATGCGTCCAGCTCAACCTTCGGCAAAGCCAACGTGGGAATCACCTCATCGTAAATGGCGCGCTTCATAAAGCCACTGATCAGCGGGTTCTTCATGCAATCGCCCACCAGGTCCTCACCCGCCAGATAGGCTGCCATCACAGCGGTCGTATGAGCCCCGTTCAGAATGCGCACCTTTCGGTCGCGATATGACGTCATGTCCTCGGCAAAGATAACGTTGAAACCAGCCTTCCGGAGAGGCAGTTCACTGGCCAGCGAAGCAGGACCCTCAATCACCCACAAGTGGAAAGCTTCAGAGGTATTGAATAAATCATCGATGTATCCGGATTGCTGCCATAGCGTTTGAACTTCGTCCCGCGGGAAGCCGGTAACGATGCGATCCACTAATGTGTTTGTAAAGACATTGGCCCTTTCGATCCAAGCCACAATCTTCGACTCGAGATTCCAATTTGCGGCCGTTTGCAATACGGTTTTCCTCAGATTGTCGCCGTTGCGCTCAATCAATTCACAAGGTAGAAGAACAAATCCTTTGGACGGATCGCCGTTGAACGCCTTGTAGCGCTCCACCAGCAGCAGTGTTAGCTTCGCAGGAAACGAGGCAGGAGGTTGGTCGCACTGTTTGTCTTCAGCGCGGTATACGATACCGGCCTCCGTTGTGTTGGATACGATGAAACGAAGATCAGGATTGTGGGCACACTGCAGATATTCAGAAAACTGTGTGTACGGATCGATACCGCGGCGAATCGAGGCGATGACGCGCTTTTCGTCGACCAGCCGGCCATTTTCCAGACCGCGAGCAAGGTGAGTGTAGAGGCCATCCTGCCGGTTTAGCTTGGCGACCATTCCGGTGGCGATCGACGGCACAACAACCACGCTGCCATTGAAGAGGCCTTGGCGGTTCATACCATCCAGCATCCAGTCCACGAAACCTCTTAGAAAAACACCCGCGCCGAACTGGAGTACTTTTTCTGGAAGGGACTGGAGGGTTGCTTCCGGCGCCAGTTCCGAATGGCTCAGTAGAAACTCGGCACTCAAACGTGGCAGCGTTGCAGCGGTCGAGGTTTCCATCTCCCTTGCCCACCTTCTCTCCTTCACCAATGTACCAGCGTCACTCTGTCGCTTCAGAATGCGGTTTTCTGCTGCGCTGAGCAGGTCAGTCCTAGCCCTGTCCTCAAAGTTGGGGGATTGCAGGGGAGAAGAACGAACATTCCTGCCACGAGTCCAATCCGCGGAATCGAACTGGTGTCAGGGCTGGTGCATGTCTGCAAACCGTGTCACCGGACACATGCAAGCTTACCCGCTCCGCTCACTCCGTCCCTGTCGCCAGGCGCGAGATCCTTCTTAGACTTCCGCGTAGCTCGCCAGCTCCATTTGGTTGCGAATCATCAAAGTCGAACCGTGAAAATCGAGCAGATGACGGTTTTTGAAGTCGCTTAATGTGCGGGTGACCGTTTCGCGAGAGGCGCCAATGCACTCGCCGATTTCACCATGCGTTAAGGTGAGCCTGAACTGGACACCATGGTCGGTCTGGTGGGCAGCAGCACATAACTCCAGCAGTAGCCGCGCCAACTTGACTGGCGCATTGGGTGCAAGTCCGACAGTGCGGAGCTGCTCGCAGGCGCGGGTGTAGTCCTGACTTAGGTCGCGTGCCACGCTTGCGTAAACAGCGGGATAGCGGAGGAGAAATTCCAGAAAATCCTGGCGACGCATCGATGCAATTTTGCACGGGTGCAGCGCCTCCGCAGTCACTTCATGTTCTCTGCCAGATAAAACTGAGGTCAGCCCGGGCAATTCGCCAGGCCCCGCGATACGCAGAATCAGCCGTCTGCCATCGATCGAATTCATGGAAAGCTTCACCTGTCCATCCAGCACAACGAAGATGCGGGACGGGTTCTGCTTCTCCTCAAACAAGACTTCGCGGGACGCATATGTCTGGCGTTTTGACAGCGCCTCAAACTCTGCCATAGCCTCGCGTGGCAATGCCTTGAAAAACTCACCAGCTTGGTACGACTGGCAACGATCTGTGCGATCAGCTTGATAGGTATGTGGCATGTCAAACATTCTCCTGATTGTCGTTCGTTGTATTGCGCTGAGCTTGCTCTGCAAAAGACTCGGTCAGCGGGCTTCCCGTAAGAATTGATGGCTTTTTCTCTCGACATATCTGGCGCAGTACCTGCATGCCGCTTACGTCGATATAGGTCACATTCCGCAAATCCAGAGTCACCAATCGCTCTTTGAGAGTGCTGGCGAGGTCGCCCCACACTGCTTGCAGTTCCTCAGCCCAGGGGCCGACGACTCTTCCTTCAAGCTTGATCACCGTAGAGCCGGGATGATTCTGGATCGTTATTCGCAACGTAAAGTGGCTCGTGCCTGCGCCATGCACTCTGTAATGGCACGTGCGTTGCCAAACGCAAAACGACGCGCACGTGCATTCTGCATGCCGTTAAAAAGGAATGAGTTATATGGAAATATAGAGGTGGACGGGGTGCGGCTTGAAGGGACAAGTGACGACATGACGAAGACGAGATTTCGTCATCCAGACTACATATAGTCGCTGCGCTCGATACCAAGCTTCTTCAGCTTGGAGTTCAAGGTTGTACGTTTCAGTCCCAAGCGCTCTGCTGCTCCCCCGGAACCACCAATCATTCCGCGGGTTTCCCGGAGTATTCGAAGAATGTGCTCCCGTTCGGCGGCCTCCAAATTGGAGTCGACCTCGGGAACAGCATCCGTTTCCGTGTTGGCCAGCTCCGCCAGTGGAACATGGAGCACACTACTGCGCGTCAAAATCACGGCGCGCTCAATAAAGTTTTCCAGCTCACGGATGTTGCCCGGCCATTTCCAACCCGTAAGCGCCTTCATCGATTCCTCTGGGATGGATTCGATGGTCTTGCCCATGCGACGGCTGTGTTTGTCGACAAAATGGCGAACCAACATCGGGATGTCGCTGCGACGATCACGCAACGGCGGAGAAACCACCGGGAAAACCTTCAGTCGGTAATATAGATCGCTGCGAAACTGCTTCTCCGCAACCATTTTCTCCAGGTCGCGATTCGTCGCCGCAATCAGGCGAACATCCACCCGGATGTTCTGCGTTCCACCCAGTCGCTCGATCTCCCGTTCCTGCAGCGCGCGCAGCAGCTTGGGTTGAAGATCCAGCGGCAGCTCACCGATTTCGTCCAGGAACAAAGTGCCTTCGTGGGCCAATTCAAGCCTTCCCATTCTGCGCGCAATCGCTCCAGTAAAGGCGCCTTTCTCATGGCCAAAAAGCTCGCTTTCCAGCAGGCCCGCAGGAATCGCCGCACAGTTCAGTTTGATAAAAGTTCTCTCGCGTCGAGGGCTCAAGCGATGAATCGCGCGCGCCAACAGCTCCTTGCCTGTCCCCGTCTCGCCCTGGATCAGCACGGTGGCATCCGTGGGCGCTACTGTTTCAATGTCCTGCAGCACATGTTTCAGGCCAGTACTCTCGCCGACGATGTCCTCGAACCGATGCTCCATGTTCAGTTCATCTTCGAGGTATTTCTTCTCCTGCGAAAGCTTGTCCCGCAGATCGGCAATCTGTCGAAACGCGAGTCCATTGTTCACCGCCATCGCAATCTGACCCGCGATCTGCCCCAGCATGCCGGCTTCACGCTGCGTGAACGCCGACTCCATGCGGCTGGCCACCATCAGCGTCCCAAGCGTTTGTCCACGGTTGATCAGCGGCACCCAGCATCCGGACAACATCTGCTTGTCTGTCAGATGCCGCACCGTCTCTTTCGCATATGGGCCCAGGTTGATTTGATTCAGCACAACCGGCTCGCCAAGCCGAAATGCCGAGCCTGCAGGCGAATCTTCAATGGAGATGATGGTCTCACTATGGATAGCCTGTTTGTCCTCGCCGGATTCAAGAAACTGCACCCGGAGACCGCCGGAGACCGGGTCGCGCAGCGCCAGCGTGGCGCAATCATGAGGAACGACATCTCGAATGCTGGCCGAGATTGCAGAGAGCATTTTGCGGATATCTACATTCGCCAGCAGAACAGAT
>JAJZCA010000109.1 GCA_021798735.1 Acidobacteriota bacterium
GGAGGGATCACCCTGTCGGCAGCGGAATCCGGCTACATCCGCTCTAAAACGCCCATGTTCACCGTCTCCTTCTACCGCAATGGAAAACACGGCTATCGCGGAGAAAGCGATTGATGGCTGAGTGCTGATTCAGGAGGGGAATTTTCTGCAAGTTCTGCGAGTACACGCGCGCGCAAAAAAATATCCCGAAACATGGCGCGGGTCAGCAGACCGGTGTTCGTGTTCTGCAGCGACGGATGGTACGTCGCAAGAATATGTTGACCGTCGGGTAGCGAATATTCCGCGCCATGGCGAAAGATCAGTCCTTTGCGGCTGGAGATTTTTCTCGCTCGCAGTAGATACGCAAGATATCCGTCGAACGCAATCTTCCCCAAGCACACGACAACCCGCAGATTTTTCAGGATCGCAATTTCCTCATCGACAAATGCGGCGCAGTTTTTGATCTCCGTCGGCAGAGGCTTGTTGCCCGGCGGCGCGCAGCGAACGACGGCAGTGATGCGCAGGTCCGTCAGGTACATTCCGTCTTCGCGGGATTGCGCGTTCGGCTGCGATGCAAATCCAGTCTCGTATAACACGGGGTATAGAAAATTTCCCGACCCATCGCCCGTAAATGGGCGGCCCGTGCGGTTGGAGCCATGGGCACCGGGAGCAAGGCCCAGCGCCAGCACCCGCGCGTCGGGATCGCCGAATGAGGGAACCGGCCGACCCCAATAGATTTGGTCCGCATACGCACGCCGCCGCACCCGCGCGACTTCTGCACAGTAGATTCGCAGGCGTGGGCACAATTCGCAGGCGACAATGCGAGAGGCAAGCTCGTCAAACCGCACGCTTGCCGGCGCCAAACCATCCGCGCTTTGGCCCGGTGCGGGATCGCTGACAATTTCATGCACCTTCAACAGCCGGTCGTAGGTCACAGGGGAAATTGTACGTTCTGCGGCTTGGGTTGTTGCGGCGGTGCAATGCAGATTCAAGTGCTGAATTTGCTTGGTCGACGCGAGCGAAGGCTTGTGCCAGTGCGCGGAACTTCCATACGTCACACGGTAAACTAAGATTGTTGCGCCAGGTTCTGCGGGCGCGTTGGCAATAGAACGAAAGAGGTTTGAAGGTTGCATTCGATCGACGTTCGTACCCATAGTCTGAAACGGGCAGTGTCGGCAGGTTTGCTGTCGATGGTCATTGCGGGCTGGAGTTTTGGCTGTAAGTCTCGGCCCAGCGCACCACCCCCCACGCCAACCGCAACAGCATCGGCGAATCTGCCCGATATCGGTGGCCAGAAAGCGATTGAATTACGGCGCCTGCAAAGCGGCGTCGGTGCCACCCCCGAATTCCTAAGCGTCACTCTCCTCCCCGGGCGCGGCATGAACGTATTTCAGATCACCGCCTATCTTCCCGGGAGAGGTGAGGTTTCCTTGCTGGCATCGCCATCGCTGGATGTCGCCGCAAAGATCATGAACGGCGGTCCCGACGATCAGCAGGGGAACAAGAGTTTCTCCATGGGAGGTGCGTTGCTGTTTCCATTCGCCAACCGTCTCGTCGGTCCCATCACTGTCGACAAAAAATCCGGCGAGCGCATCCTCACCGCAACCTGGCATGGACGCAGTGTGCCCGTCATCGCCAATTCGCACGGCAAGCAGCCCGGCGCTCCCTGGTGTGCCATGCACGGGCAGATGCTGGCCGCCAAGGCTGACAATGTTTCCATCAAGGCCGATTCCGACAGCGCGGAGACCACGGCGGAATATCGCTTGCCGGCAAACGGTCACTGGTTTTCTGACAATGACGTGAAAGTGACCATTGCGCTCGATCGTGACACCGTCACCGCGACCATGACCGCAACCAACCGCGGAGACAAAGCGGAACCCGTCGGCATCGGATGGCATCCCTATTTCCAATTGCCGACCGGAATTCGCGCCAACGCTCGCGTCCGTATTTCGTCCGCCATGCGAGTCGAGGTGAATAATTATGACGATGTATTCCCCACCGGCAAACTCCTCTCTGTGGCGGGAACACAGTACGACTTCAACGCACTGGAAGGTGGACCTCTTCCCGATACGCTGGTCGATGATTCGTATGTAGATCTGACCCGCAATGCCCAGGGCAATGTCGTTTCCGAGATCCGCGATCTCGGCGCCAACTACGGTATGCGCATCTCCGCAATGTCGCCGCAAATTCGCGCCATCCAGGTGTATTCGCCGGTCGACAAATCCTTTGTCGCTCTCGAACCGCAGTTCAACTATGGAGATCCATTTGGCAAGGAGTGGAAAGGCGCCGACACGGGGATGGTGACCCTGGCACCGGGCGAATCGGTCACCTGGAAGGTGCGGTTGCAGTTGTTCCAGCCCGCTAACGATATGGTCGGGCAAGCTCCTCATCCTAACTTTCAGTAAGCGCGCTTGGATGATCGGAAGTACTCCCTAAAAGTAAGGTTACTGAATCGAGCATCCCGGTTTGACCCACTGTTCGTAACCACCTACCATGGATCGTAGGAAGGTCATTGTTTCGCTCAGCGCGAAGGGGTCCGTGGCTGCTGTCTGCCAGGGTTCCTTTTTCGCCGGATCGGCAGATGACAAGCTCTTTTTGGAAGGCATACCTCTTGAGTCCCACTGAATCGACCACCACCCCACAGACCGGGGAAGACACCCAGCAGCCGACGGAAACCGGCGCGCACCAACTGACCCAGACAACAGATCAGGATGCAAATTCCCTGGCCGAGCATTCCGCTGCCGTGGCGCACGATCACGACCACGACCACACGCATACGCACGATCATGGCCCCACGCTGAACCCGGAATGTACCCGTCAGGTGGATGTGGAAGTTCCTGCCGCTGAAGTGAGCCGCGCCTTCGCCGCGGTGGTGAAGCAATACCGCCGCGCGGCCCGCATCCCGGGCTTTCGCGCCGGCAAGGTTCCCGAATCCGTGATTCGCAGAAAATTCGCGGACCAGATCCAGCAGGATGTTCTGGAACAAATTCTGCCGCCCCACTTTCGCGCCGCCATTGAAAAGCAAGGTATTCAGCCGGTATCCCAGCCTCAGGTGACCAGCATGCACCTCGCCGACGGCGAACCCATGCGCTTCCAGGCCGCGTTTGAAGTGCTTCCAACGATCGATGTCACCGGATACGACCAGGTCAAAGTGGATCGTCCAAATACGACGCTTGACGATGCTGAGTTCGAAGCCGAGCTCGGGCATGTCCGCGAATCGCACGCCATCATGGAGCCGGTCGAAGAAGATCGTCAGTTGGTCGATGGAGATTTTGCGCAGATTCGATTCACTGGATTAGTCCACACCGGAGAGGGAAGCCCTGAGGGTGATGTCGCCAAGCCGATTGAAGGCGACGACGCTACAGTAGAGATCGGCGGACCCAATACGGTGGAAGCATTTACGGACGCGCTGCGCGGAGCCAAAGTCGGTCAGCAGATGCAGTTTGAAGTCGCTTACCCGCAGGACTTCACCGAAAAGCGTCTCGCTGGAAACTCGGTTGCGTATGACGTGGAAGTGAAGGGAATTCGCAAAAAGATTTTGCCGGAGCTGGATGATGCCTTCGCCAAACAAATGGGGGAGTACGAAACCATCGACCAATTCAAAGAGAAATTGCGCGAGCACATGGCGAATGAAAAGCGCCGCCATCTGGAATCGGAAGCGAAAGACAAGCTGATCGGCTCGTTCGTCGAGCGCTTCCAATTTCCAGTGCCGGAATCTTTGCTGCAACAGCAGATCGATGCGCGACTCGATCGCGGACTGCGCGCCCTGGCTGCCCAGGGCATGACCACCGAACAGATGCGCAATCTCGATTTCACGCGTCTGCGAACGGCACAAAGAGAGTCCGCGTTGGATGAATTGCGCGGCTCGTTGATTCTGGATCGCATTGCAGCCATCGAGAACATTGAAGTTGCCGATGAGGAGATGGAATCGCAATTGCAACTGTTGGCATATCAGGCACGGGAACCGCTTGAGATACTGCGGAAGCGTTTGACTGAGGACGGTGGGCTGACTAGAATCCGAGAACAACTACGTAGAGAGAAAACAGTGAACCAACTCTTCGACAGGTTGGTCGCCTAAAGGTTTTTGGGGTATCGGTCGAGGGTAAAACCAGAGACCTACAACCGCGAGAGAGGCAATAAGGAAACGGTATGGGTTTAGTTCCAATGGTGGTAGAGCAGACGAGTCGGGGCGAGCGCGCCTACGATATTTATTCTCGCCTGCTGCGCGATAACATCATTTTTCTGGGCACTCCGATCGACGATCAGATCGCAAATCTCATCATCGCCCAAATGCTGTTTCTCTCCGGCGAAGACCCGGATAAGGACCTGCAATTATACATCAATTCTCCCGGAGGTTCCATTTCCGCCGGGCTTGCGATCTACGATACGATGCAGTTCATTAAGAACGACGTGGTGACGTATTGCATTGGACAGGCAGCCAGCATGGGAGCGTTCTTGCTGATGTCGGGTACCAAAGGAAAACGGTTTGCTTTGCCCAACTCCCGCATCCTGATCCACCAGCCGTCCATGGGCGGACTGTCGGGCCAGGCCACGGATATCGACATTCATGCGCGAGAGATTCTCCGTATCCGTGAAATTACCAATCGCTTGATGTCCAAGCACACCGGTCAGCCCATTGAGCGGATTGAACGGGATGTAGAGCGCGACTTTATTATGAACGCGCCGCAATCGAAAGAATATGGCATCATCGACGAAATTATTGACAGGCCAAGGACGTAAACTGGGGTCGAGCTCGGAAACGAGCCGGAACCGGTAGCAGTAAGGAGACGCAAAGATGAAGACACGCGCGGGTTCCGACGATGTACTCCGTTGTTCGTTCTGCCATAAATCGCAGGATGCGGTGGCCAAGCTGATATCCTCGCCCAGCGATTATCCGCGGGCTTATATCTGCGACGAATGCGTTGCTGTTTGCAACTCCATTTTGGAAGACGATAAGAACGAGGCACGCCCGGCTGCAGCCCCGGCACATTTGCCCAAGCCCCAGGAAGTAAAAGCCTTCATGGATGAGTACGTGATTGGCCAGGAGACGACCAAGAAGAAGCTGGCTGTCGCCGTCTACAACCACTACAAGCGCATCCAGATGAACCGCGCCCGCACCAATGACGTGGAGCTGACCAAGTCGAACATTCTCCTGATCGGCCCGACCGGCAGCGGCAAAACTCTGATGGCGCAGACCCTGGCGCGCACTCTGGATGTTCCTTTTGCGATTGTCGACGCGACTACCCTGACGGAAGCCGGCTACGTGGGTGAAGACGTCGAAAACATCATCCTCAAGCTGTTGCAGGCCGCCGACGGGGACGTTTCCCGCGCCCAGACCGGCATCATCTACATCGACGAAATCGACAAGATCGGGCGCAAGGATGAAAATCCTTCCATCACCCGCGATGTCTCCGGCGAAGGCGTGCAGCAGGCGCTGCTCAAGATTCTCGAAGGCACCGTCGCCAACGTTCCTCCGCAAGGCGGACGCAAGCATCCCCACCAGGAATTCACCCCGGTCGATACCACCAATATTCTGTTCATCTGTGGCGGAGCGTTTGTGGGTCTGGAACGCGTGATTGGACGCCGCGCCGGCAAGAAGGCGCTGGGCTTCAAGGCGATTTCCGACCGCGACGGCCAGTCGGCCAACATGGTCCCTTCCTTGCGCGATACAGAACTGCTGCGTCAGACTGAGCCACAAGATCTGATCAAGTTCGGACTGATTCCGGAGTTTGTCGGACGTCTACCCGTGATTGGAATTCTTGACGAACTGGATGAAGCGGCGCTGGTAGAAATTCTGGTGAAGCCGCGCAACGCCATCATGAAGCAGTACCAACGCATGTTTGAGTATGAAAACGTGCGCCTCACCTTCAGCCCGGATGCCGTCGGAGCCATCGCGCGCGAAGCCCTGCATCGCAAGGTGGGAGCGCGCGGCCTGCGCATGATCCTTGAGGAGCTGATGCTCGATCTGATGTATCACCTGCCCAGCAACAAGAAGGTGCGGGAGATCGAGATCACGGCGGAGATGGTCAAGAAACGCGATCTTTCCGTCACACTGCTGGAAAAGGCCGGATAGCGCGTCGACCCAATTGGGGCGTGTTTACCACAAAGCTAGACCCCGGACTTTAGAGCATTTTCAAATCAAGTGTGAACAAAACTCTGGGGGCCCCATCTTTGTGCGCCTCTTGCGCAAAGGGTGGGAGAGCACGACTCTTTCCCCAAATGTCAACACCATGACCGAAAATGCTCTAACCCGGGGATGAGAAGCCCCAGAATATTTCTATAGGCACCGCTGTTTCCTCCCGTTTACGGGCCGAACTGGGTCACAAACAGCTCATTCACCTTGTTCGCATTGGTAAAGCCAGGGAACGCGCCCGTCGTGGTCCCGGCCACGTAGGCGTGGTTCTGACTGTCGGTCGCTACAAACGTCAGTGCGCCCAACGTGGTTGAGTCCTTGGCCAGGTCTTCTCCGGTGCCGAATTGTTGCAGCCAGACTCCAGCGCCGCCCCCATTCAGCTTCGCCAGAAAAACATCGTCCGTTTTCGGCGGGTTGGAACTGGAGAAGAAAGGATTCAACATATTGCCCGTCATCAGCACGTTGCCGGCCGTGTCCGTCGCCAGATTGCCTGGAATACAGGTTTCCGCGGCCCCGAATTCCTGTTTCCACTGCTGAGTGCCGGTACCGTTTGCCAGGCTGGCGATCACGCACTGATTGTAGCCGGTGCTGTCGTCCACTCCACCAAGCAAGACGTCACCCTGGGCATCGACCGCGACTTGCGTATAGGTCAGCATCTGGCCGCCGAATGGCGAGTAGGTCACAGGCAACTGCTGCCACATCGTGTTGCCGGTCGTACCATCGAGCTTCGCAACCATGTAGGTAGTCGAGTTGGAACTCCCCGGACCCGGAAATCCGCCTACCGCGATCACATTGCCCTGGCTATCGACGGCGACACCGGTCGTTTCATAATTGAAGCTGGTGGCATTGTAAGCCTGTTTCCAAATCGTTGAGCCGGTGGCGCCACTCAATTTGGCGACGTAGCCGCCTTCGGTGTAACCGTCGCTGAAACCGGGTTGCTCCGTCTCCCCGACCACGATGGCGTTGCCCTGCGCGTCCACGGCGAGGCCGTTGGCCTGGCTCGATCCGGTGGATGGAAATTGCTGGATCCATACCGTCTGTCCAGAGGGGTTCAACTTGATGACAACGCTCTGCTGGGTCCCTACGCTATTCATAAATCCGGAGAAGGCACCGGTCGTTGCGCCGGCAACGAAGATGTTTCCCTGGGCATCGGTGGCGATGGCGTTGGGAAAATCGCCGTTTCCTGTACCGAACTGCTGGGTCCACAGACGGTTACCGGAGCCGTCGAATTTCACCACGGCGAACTCAGGGAGGTGGTTGCTGGTGAACCCCGGAAATGCGCCCAGCGTCTCATCCAGGACAATCACATTTCCCTGAAAGTCTGTAGCGACTCCATAGGCTGTGTCTCCATTGGGATTATTTTCAAACGCGGACGGACCCGTGGGCACATATCCGGTGCCGTATTGCTGCAGCCAACCCTGCGTGGAAGCTGCGGGAAAGGTCACCGAGTCGGCTGGAGGAGGGCCTATCGGGCGGTAGACGCTGCTTCCGCAGCCCACAAGTCCTAAAGCCAGCAGGCCAAGCGTTGCCTGCGCAGCAGATTTACGTGATAGCCAATCGCGAAGCATGGTGGTATGCCTCCAGGACAACACAGTAGCACGGAAGTTCGACTCACAGAGATGCAAAACGTCAACATCCGAGTTGTTCATTTTCATTGAATTTCAGGGGCGTATCCTCGATGTGTTCCACACATCTTTTCAGAAAGTTTCGCATCCAAAAAATTATGCAAACCACAGAAGATGTATCGACGGCAACACGACAGCTTGGCAATTCCGACATGCACATTACCGCCATCGGCTTTGGCGCCTGGGCCATCGGCGGGGGCGACTGGCAATTTGGCTGGGGCTCGCAGGACGACAACGACTCTGTCGCTGCGATCCAGCGCTCGCTCGATCTGGGGGTCAACTGGATCGACACGGCAGCCGTTTACGGACTTGGCCATTCTGAGGAAGTGGTGGCCCGCGCTCTCGAAGGGCAGTCGAAAAGGCCATTCATATTTACGAAATGCTCCATGGTTTGGGGCAAGCACTTCTGGCAAAAGCACGGTCATATCAGCCGAAGTTTGAAGCGGGATTCCATCCGCAACGAACTGGAAGCCAGCTTGCGTCGCCTGAAAATGGACGCGGTCGATCTGTACCAGATCCATTGGCCGGAGCCGGAAAACGATATTGAAGAGGGCTGGGAGACACTGGCGAAGTTGAAGCAAGAAGGAAAGACCCGGTACATCGGCGTTTCCAATTTCTCCGTACAGCAAATGGAGCGGATTGCAGGAATCGCCCCCATCACTTCCTTGCAGCCCCCATATTCCATCTTGAATCGCGCAGTGGAAAAGGAAATCCTTCCGTACTGTCAGCAGCACAATATCGGTGTCATCAATTATTCGCCCATGGTGTCCGGCCTTCTGACTGGCGCGATGACGAAGGAGCGTGTCGCACAGTTTCCTGTGGACGATTGGCGCCGCAACAACGCCAGGTTCCAGGAGCCGCAACTCAGCCGCAATCTCAAGCTGGTGGAATTGTTGCGGGAAATTGGCAACGCGCATGGCCGTTCTCCCGGGGAAGTCGCCATCGCCTGGACCTTGCGTCAACCTGCCGTCACCGCTGCAATTGTGGGCGCACGCAATGCCAGGCAAGTGGATGGAATCATCGGTGCGGCAACGTTTCGGCTGCAAATGGATGAAATCACTCGCATTGAAGACTTCTTGACGGCGAATCCAACTCCAGTCAAGCCGAACTAATAAACGCCCAACTCGTTTATCCTGATGGCTATGTCCAAGAGTCCGAGGGTACGGAGCAACACCTATTCTCCATCCGTCGCAGCGACATCGAAAACACGATCCTCCAGGTTGATCGGAGTTCATCTCTCCACCACCGGGGGTGTCGCCAACGCAATTCGCCGTGCTTCCGCGATTGGCGCGAATACGCTTCAGATTTTTTCCTCGAGCCCGCGCATGTGGCGGGCCTCGAAGATCACCGCCGATCAGGCGAGCGCAACCCGCGCCGCTCGCGAAGAGTTGGCAATCGGTCCGCTCGTAATCCATACCAGTTACCTCGTCAACCTTTGCAGTCAGTCGGAAGAAATCCGCGAAAAATCGGTGCAGGCATTTCGCGGCGAAATCGAACGCGCGCTGGCCCTGGGTGCGGAATACCTCGTAGTCCATCCCGGCTCCTACCGCGGCATGACGCGGCAACAAGGCCTCGGATTGGCTGCCAAATCCATCCAGCAAGCCATCGCCGGCCTGCCGTGGCAACAGACGCCCTTTCACATCCTGATCGAAAATACCGCGGGCGCGGAATTCTCCCTCGGCGGCTCGTTTGAGCAGGTCGCGGAACTGATCGAGCATCTTCGTCCCCACGCTCCTGTAGCCGCGTGTCTCGATACCTGCCACACCCACGTCTCCGGCTATGACATTGTCAGCGATGCTGGATGGGCCGACACCATGGCGCAGATTGAGAAAACTGTTGGCTTCGATACGGTGCGCGTGTGGCATTGCAACGATGCCAAGGCGGATCGAGGCTCCAAACTCGACCGGCATGAGCATATTGGGGAAGGGAAGATTGGCCTGGATCCGTTTCGCCGCCTCCTGCACGAGCCGAAATTTTCTCACGCCGCATTTATTGCCGAAACGCCGGTCGACGCCTCCGGCGATGAAGAGCGCAATGTCCTCACCCTGCGCGGACTTGCTGGCTCGCTTGTGCCGCTATGATACGTCACGATGGGCGGTCAACTTAGGGCTCCAGAAATGACGCGAGAGCTTATTTTTCTGGATCTGCGGACAACTCAAATTCTTGCCGTCCCGCTGTCCCATTTAGAATCAAACCAGTATGCTGAAAACCGAACCCAGCCAGCCATCTGCCCCTGCAGCGACGGATCGAATCCCGCGCTATAGCCCTGCTGAAATCGAACCGCGTTGGCAGGCACTGTGGGACGCGCAGCCGGATCTCTACGCCGCCGAGCCGCCCACCAGCGGCAAGCAGAAATTCTACGTGCTGGAAATGTTGCCGTATCCTTCCGGCCAGCTCCACATGGGGCACGTGCGCAACTACGCCATTGGCGATGCGCTGGCGCGACATATGTGGATGCGCGGCTACAACGTGCTGCACCCCATGGGCTGGGATGCGTTCGGTTTGCCGGCGGAAAATGCGGCGCTCAAAAATAACACGCCTCCGCGCGACTGGACATTGGCGAACATCACTGCAATGCGCGGCCAGATGAAGCGCCTCGGCTTGAGTTACGACTGGCAACGCGAAGTCACCACCTGCCTGCCGGATTACTATCGCTGGAACCAGTGGTTCTTCCTGAAGATGTATGAACGCGGCCTGGCGTATCGCAAGAACAGCAAGGTGAACTGGTGTCCGCAGTGTGCCACCGTCCTGGCGAATGAGCAGGTGGTGAATGGATGTTGCTGGCGGCACGAGGAAACCATCGTCGAGCAGCGCGAATTGGAACAGTGGTTTTTCCGCATCACAAAATATGCCGACGAACTGCTGCGCGATTTGGACAAGCTGGACGGCTGGCCCGACAAAGTTCGTACCATGCAGCGCAACTGGATTGGCCGCAGCGAAGGCGCCCTGGTCGACTTTACGGTGGTCCCGAAAGATGAATATCGCCGCGAACCGCGCTTTGCACCGGTGCAGTTGAACCTGACGGAAACCCTGTCGGAGCCGCAGCCCGACCAACAGAAAATCAGCGTTTTTACCACAAGAT
>JAJZCA010000110.1 GCA_021798735.1 Acidobacteriota bacterium
GGATTGGCAGTGATCAAAGTAGGAAGCGCAATGCTGGCTCACGTTATGCGTGACGAAGTCGCTAATGGACATGCCGTGCAGGAGATCACGTTCTGAGTCCGTGATAGCTGTAAAGAGCGGAATCCTTGGGGCGGTGGGGGACTCCCCTTCAAGATGGAGCAGAAGCTCCGCCATCGAAATAATCAGCTCTGACCTTTTTAGCGCCTCCTGCAAATGTTCAGCACGCAACGAACCTGCTTTCCATTGCTCGCGATAGAAGGCTTGCGGCATCACCATTCGCGATCCTGAGTAGCACTCGATGCGATCAGCGACGGTACGGATTGGCTCGGAGAGGAAGCCCCAATATGGGTTGACGGCGATGAACTGGTCGAGCGGCCACGTGGGGGCGATCCGCTTGCAGGCACTCTCAACCGAGTCCGCTACTGCGTTTGTTTGCTGATCGCAATCCGCACTTTGATCAAACGTTTTCATATTTTCACTCCGTTTTCATTGAACGGCTGTGTGGCGTCCCGCAGAGGTGCGACCTTCGATACTTGATTTGCCGGCCAGAGGCGGAAGGTTGCTCGCGTGAAGAGCTCATCCAGATAGAGTCCTGCGTAAAGCCAGGGATATAACGCTGACGCAAGCGCTCCCACAGGATTTAGTCGGACGATCAACTGGATGACGTAGAGCAGAACGAAACAGATCACGCAGAAGATCAGCAACGGGCGTTCTTGCGCCAGGCTAGAGGGCGCTATGGGCAGGAGTTGCTGGAAGAGACGGTCGAAACCGAAATAGACGACGGCGATGCTGATCGCTGCCGTCGAAAGAATGAGTGAGGCGCTCAGACTGCGCATCGAGACAGTCCCTGAAAGAATTCCGGCGATCGCTATCCCGACCACCGGGACACAAAACAAACCGAGAGTGCCACTGAGGCCAGAAGATCTCCACAGAACTGCCGCGAGAAATGCCAGCAGAAGACCGGAGATACCGCTTATGAGCAGACCTGGAAAGCCTGCCTTGGGGTTCGGAGGCATCATGCGCTTGAGCTTCGCCTGGTTGACCGTTTCACCGGACCCGAGAAACGCGTGTGCTTTATAAAGGGAATGCGCCAGGAGATGCAGGAAGGCCAAGCCGTACAACCCCAGGCCACATTCCATGAGCATGAATCCCATCTGGGCGCAGGTAGACCAGGCGAGATTGACCTTGATACTGATGCGGGTGGTCATGACCAGCGAGCCGATCATTGCGGTTGAACATCCGATAACCACCAGCAGCCCATACGCAGCCCACGTGGTGTTGATCACGGGAGCAAGACGAATGAGCATGAAGCCGCCGAGATTGACGACACCCGCGTGAAGAAGAGCGGAGACGGGGGTAGGAGCTTCCATTACTTGAATCAGCCATCCATGCAGCGGAAGCTGTGCGCATTTGATGATGGCGCTGATGGCGAGGAGGAAGGCTGCGACATGAATCGAAACAGGGACCGGGTGAAGCCTGGAAAGCTGCCCTGCGATTTCGTCTATTTCAAAGCTGCCCGTCTGTAGCCCTAGCAGTACCACTGCACATAGAAGTGTGAGATCCCCCAACCGGCTAGCAAGAAATTTCTTATGTGCCGCAATGACAGCCGCCTGTCGATTGGGATATAGCGTCAGCAGACCATGAAGAAAAAGTCCCGTGAGAACCCACGCTGCGAGAAACAGGAGCAGGTTGTTCGTCACCACCAGCAGACTCACGGACGCAAGCGTCAGCATCAGGTGAGCAACATACCAGGGCTCTCGCGGGTCACCAGCCATGTAGGCGCGAGAGTAGCTCACGATGACCCAACCGAGAAAGGACACAAGCAACAGCATGAGCGACTCGACCAGGTCGAAGCGGAAGCTCAAATGCCAAACGTCGAACCGGGCCAGAGAGTCGATTCGCGGAGCTCGAACGAGAGATGTTGCATGCAGAACCGCAATGGAGCAGCAAACAAGTGCGAAGAGCAGCGATGTGAGGCTGGCAATGCGGACTATGCGCAATGCTGTGTAGATAGAAACTTTCTTCAAGGAGGCGAGTTGACCGCAGACGCTCCCCAGAATGTACAGCATCATGGGAATGCAAAGAACGCTGGCGTTCCAGTGCGGCCACAGCTGCTGAAGGTCGGTCATTACAGACATCCTTTCGCTCTTATGACTCTGGGACATCATTTGACTTCTGTAAAATACATTGTTTAGATGGAAACGTTCTGTATAGGAGAACTGTGGTCCGTGAGACTGAACTATCACCACCTGCACTACTTCTGGGCCGTTGCCAAAGACGGGAACCTGACACGGACCGCAACGCAGTTGCATGTTTCGCAGTCGGCGCTTTCGTCACAGATCAAAGCATTGGAAGAGGATTTAGGTCAGGTATTGTTCCTGCGCGAAGGTAGAACTCTCAAGCTCACCGAAGCGGGGCGGCTTGCCTTGACCTATGCTGAAACTATCTTTGTCGCTGGAAACGAACTCTATGCGTTGATGAGGGACGGAGAGTTTCGCAAACGCCAGACCGTGCGCATCGGGGCCGTTGCTACGCTCTCCCGCAACTTCCAGGAAAACTTTGTGCGGCCGCTCCTTAAACTCAACGACATTGAAATTGTCCTGCAGTCGGGAACACTGTCAGACCTTTTAACTCGCATGAGCGTTCACAGCCTCGACCTAGTTCTTTCGAACCGCAGAGTTCACCGTGATGCGCAGAACCCATGGCAGTCGCATCGGATTGCCAGGCAACCTGTAAGCTTGGTTGGAAAGCCCCGCCGCACCAGGAGGCGATTCGCATTCCCAGATGACCTCAGCATCTACCCGATTGTGCTGCCAAGTCTCGAAAGCGAAATCCGTGCCGGATTCGATCTTCTGTGTGAGCAACACCGTGTCACGTACCGTGTGCTCGCCGAAGTAGACGATATGGCAATGTTGCGCCTCCTCGCGCGCGACACAGATGCAATTGCCCTCGTTCCGACTGTCGTCGTGCAGGATGAACTTAGGACTGGCGTTCTCGTTGAGTATTGCGTCGTCCCACAACTATTCGAGGACTTCTACGCCATCACGGTCAAGCGGCACTTTCAATCGCCTATTCTGAGATTGCTACTCAAGCGCAGAGACGAAGCCGTCCTTGGGGAGGTCACTACGCGTGCATGAGGTAACGTGAAACGCTAGATCCCTATCGGGACTGCTCCTGCTCGATGAGATTCCGGGACACTGGCCGACTTTTGGCTCGCTTTCGAGAGCGAAGGTCACGGTTGCATCGGTTCCGGCGTAGAGTTCCTTTAGATGTCATTCGACCGGCGTATTTTGTGCGGATTTCCTCAATCGCGCTGCCCTTGCTCGCTCCAGTGTTATATAAAGCAAAAAGACAAACAAGGGCGCAAATTCCAGGATGCCAAACTGCAATTCGGTTTCCCCTATGTCCGACCTCAATGCTATGTAGCTGGGGAACCCTGCAGTAGACCCGCTGGATAGGTAGTGTGCGGGATATTTCTTCGAAAGTTGCTGCATAAGGATTTTTCCGTTGAGAATACCTTGATAAGTTGGGGCAAGAATCATCGCAACAAGCAGAATGAGGAGAACCAGTTTTTCTCTCGTGCTGGGACTGCTACCCGGTTGAATGGGTCTCCAAATGACACGATAAGCCCAGTACAGAAGTGGCACAGTTACTGCCACGGACGCAGGAAGAACCCAGACGTGCCCACTGATCTCCGCAAAGGCCGCTCCATTCTTCAGGATTGCAGCGCATATCCACGCAACTACCGCCATCCCGAGCAATCGTAGGCCAAGCATGAAGAATTTCTTCATCGTTATCTGGATTGGAAATGCTGCGAATGTGTCGTCCCTATCTTACGCTCGGCACGTGTCCGGTAATTACATTAAAGAGTGATGGACTGTATCATCGCGGGTAGGTAAGCCGATATAGGGGGGTGCGTATGGTCAGGGAAGCGAAAGTCCACACCGCGGTTTTGGTGACGCAAGGGATTTTGATGGTTGCTCTTGGTCTCGCGCTATTTTGGGTGCGATCCACGATGACGAACATCTTGTTTGAGGCGACCGGCTGCGTCGTAGCTGTGCTGCTGACAGCGGCGGGTCTGCTGCTGATCGGCGTCATCGATGCCATCGGAGGATTGGCGCTGCATCGCGGCCATCGACGGGAATTGCGCTTCTATCTTTTCTTTGCAGCGCTGGCGATGAGCATTGGACTTTTTCTCTGGGTCAGTCCATTTGGTTCGGTACAGTTGCTGGCCGTACTCGCCGGGCTGCAAGGTTTGATTTGGGGAGGCTGGGACCTGCGCCTTGCTTCCCACTTGCGGGATCACCCGCGAGAAAGAAGAGCACTGCGTGTATTGGGAGTCATTACATTTGTTCTGGGCCTGTTGTTGGTGATCGGCATGGAATTCACAAGCCAAGGCGCTTTGCTGCTATTGGGAATGTACGTGACCTACATCGGCGTTCATATCTTGCTAATTGGTCTCTACATCTACCGCCCATGGAAGAAGGCTTTGCCCAAAGGAACGCACGTAGATTCTCCGCCCGGGACAAAGCTCATCTGACGGTCTTCTGAAGGAAAATGACAGATAAATATTTCTCAACAACCGCGCGGGACTTGGTCCGCGAAAAGCAGCCCTCCGAACAGTTCACAACAATGGAGGGCATTGCAGCGCTGACGCTTTTTCTATGTTCCCCTGCGGCGTCGAGCATCACTGGCGCATCGCTTCCGATCGATGGCGGATGGGCGGCTCAGTAATGGTGTTGGCCGGCTTTGCCGGAGTCAACCGAGCATGCTGGACCAACCGAGCACGGCAATGGCGGCCAGCGTGACCGCCAGACCGAGCGCCATCCATCGACGATCACGCAGGCGGGTGAGCTTCCATTCGCCGGCAAGAAATCCGCAGGCATTCACAGTAATCAGGCCAGCCATCAAGGTGAGCGGCCATCCGATCGATGGGCCGAGCTTGCCGAGTTTCGGCGAGGCGAAGCCATACAGATAGGTGTGGCCGCCCCAGATTAAGCCCATAGCAATTGTTAATGCGTAGAGACGGGCTGAGCCTGCGGCCGCATATCGCCGCCAGGTGCCATGCTTCGCCATCAGAAATCCGCAGAAGCAAAGACTGGGCACGGAACCGCACGTCAGCATCAGCAGCCAAATCAAATTGGTCCCGGCGAATGTTGTGTGTCCCGCGCGAACGGCGGTTTCCCGGATCGGTTGACCCAGGCTGTAGCCGATATTGAAGACGGCGGAGAGCAGGCCCGATCCCATGCAAAGCAACAGCCCGATGGAAAAGGGTCGCGCGTGTCCCACCATATCGCCACGTATCTGCCGGGTGTTTCCTTGTTGACTTTTCTCTCTAAGGAAGCCAGCGTAACCGAAGCAGGCGATACCCACAATGCCAATCAGCGTTCCGGCGATGATGGCGCTACCCTGAGCCCGAAACATGCGTTCGGGTGCGAGCACCAGGATGGGAAGCACAGATCCGAAGGATGCGCTGATGGCGAGCGCCAGCGTGTTGCCCATGGAAATGCCAATGGCGGAGACGCCCTGGCCGAACATGATGGCGCCAAATCCCCATGCGAAGCCGAAGAGACATGCAAATAGAACGGCGTGCGGCGGCGCGGCTTGCAGAACGCGGGTGAATCCAGGCACCGTCCATAGCACGATGACGATGGGCATGATGACACATGGGACCAACATGACGATTGCCCACACATTTTCCCACGGCCACTGGCCGAGATATCTCATGGGCAAGGTGAAGATGCCATTCATGATTCCCGAGATTATCGCGCACGCAATGCCAAAAGCCAGAACAGACGCCGCAATGTGCATGAATTCCTATTCCCGATTCAAGAGCAAGCCTGCAATACGTGAGGACTACTTACGTGCACTGTTCGACTTCTGAGCCTGCAAGGAACACGGTTTGTATCTCCAGTGCGTTCGCGGTGGGTCGCTGTGGCGACCAGTCGAACAGAACAAGGTTGGCTTCCGCGCCGATGTGCAGGGTACCGTTCTGCCCAACGAAGCGGCCGGGATTCTGCGTCGCCATTTGAATGGCGCCGCCGAGGGAGACGCCATCGATGGTTGCGGCATGCGCAATGTCGTCCGTCAGCGGACGATAGGCGCCGGCAAGAAAGCCGCCGCCGGATGCGCCGATCACGCGGCCGTCGCTGGTCACCTCCACCGCGCCGCCCACGCCTGCCTGATACACGCCGACTGGCATGCCACCCAGTGCCACGGCATCGGAGACGAGAATGCTGCGGCTGATTCCCTTGGCGCGCAACATGGACTTTAATGTATCCGTCGGCAGATGATGACCGTCGGCGATGAAGGTTGCGGCCAGGCGATCTTCGGCAAGCTGTGCCCAGAGAAGATTGGGATGGCGAGGAAGCGGACTGCCGAGTCCATTGCCAAGGTGGGTGGAGAGGGAAGCGCCAGCATCGGCGGCGGCATGAATCTGAGCCGGCGTTGCGTGGCTGTGGCCGATTGCGACGATTACGTTTTTCCTGGCAAGCGCGGAAATAAATCCAAGAGCATCGTCGTTGTGGGGTGAAACCGTGACCATGCCGACAAGATCGCCGCAGGCAGCCTGCCAGCGTTCAAACTCGGCCAAATTTGCGGGGCGAACATGTTCGAGCGCATGGGCCCCGCGAGGACCATCGTTGGGCGAGATGAAAGGCCCCTCGACATGCACAAACGGAACTGCACGCGCGACAAGCGAACTGGCGCGCCTCGCCTCCGCAACCGCACGCAGCGCGCGAATGATTTTCTCCTCCGATGCGGTGATGATGGTGGGAAGAAATGTCGTGACTCCGAGCGCGAGCATTTTGCGCGTCAACGAGAGAATCGCGTCGGGATCGACGTCGTCCGCATTTACATCGCTGCCAAGATAGCCGTTCACCTGCAAGTCGATGAAACCGGGCGATAACCACGGCGCCTCCTCGACAGTGCTGGGCATAATTGCCTTGATACGGGCGTTTTGGACGATGACTTCGAGCACGGTCCCGCTGGATGGATCGCGGCCGGTAATCGATCTGGATTTCATAGGGACCTCATCGCGCCGGTTCCATCAACTGCATGATTAGCATGGCGGCTCGTGGCAGGTGGAACGGATCCTTCACTGGAAGCGCGATGACCTCCGTGGTTGGCTTTCCTTCGCGAGTGAGGCGCTGAACCCAATCTCCGCCTTCTGGAGACGGGAAGTGCGACCAAGCCCAATCGGCGACTCGGCGGTACCATTCCATGCACCACGGTTCCCCAGTGAGTTCGTGTGCCAGCAGCGTGGCATAAAGCGCTTCGACATGCGGCCACCAGAGTTTTTTGTCAGTATGAGGAAGATACGGTGGGTGGCCTTCGATATCCCGCGATAAATAGATACCACCGTATTCCGGATCCCAGCCGAGTTCAAGATGCCAGCGAACGACTTCAGAGGCGCGGCGGATTAGATCAGGATTTCCGCGTCGGCGCGCCACGTGCAGCACAAACCACATCGACTCGATGGCATGGCCGGGCATAACAAATGTCCCGGCGGTCGGAGGTAGTTCCTGATAGCTAGTCGTTAGAAACTCCAGCAGGATTTTTCTATCAGGACGAACGAAGTGGTCCATGATGCGCGAGACATAGTCGTCGAGCAGCGGTTCAAGACTCACGTCGCCGGTAGTCTGGATAAACTCGTTCACCGTCTCCGTCATGATCATCGGGATGCCATGATTTTTCCATCCCAGCGGCAGCGGATACGGCGCGGTCTCCTGAAAATCTGGTTCCTCGATGCGCCGACACACACGTTCCAATGTTTCGCGCGCGACAGCAAGCACATGCTCATCACGGACGGCGCGATAGTATTCGCTGAAACCGTAGACGACGAAACAGTCCGTGTAGATGCTGGTTGCGCCTTCGATCTCGCGACCATGCCGATCGGCGCGATAGATCCATCGACCTTGTTTGTCGCGACCGTGGGCCAACAAAAAGCGAATGGAATTTTCCGCCGCTGCCAGGAATTCCGGACGCTGCTCGACGCGATTGTAGAGTGCGGCAAAGGTCCACACGGAGCGGGCCTGGGACCAGAGAAATTTGTCTCCGCCGATTACGGAACCATTATCGCGGATGCAGGAAAGCACGCCGCCATATTTCCAGTCGATTCCGTGTTGTAGCCAAAAAGGAACGACGTTGTCGAGCAGCAGACTGCTGTACTGGGCGTAGATATCCTTGCGGTCGACGGGCAAGCAGCTCATATAGATGTCCTTACCACTTCGCATCGACACCTGGCGAGATGATGTCTGCGAGGGCGCGTCCGGTCAGGCTGGTGGCGGTGTTGAAGGCGTTGGCCTTGTCCTTTGGGCCGTAGCTGGCACCATCGTTCAATAAGCCGTACGACTTGCCATTCGCAGGAACAACAATGAATGCGTCGAACCGCTGGACGGCCTTTACGATGCGCGGATCACGATCGACATGGTTGTAATACCAGGTCAGATAATTGACGATTCCGGGGCTGCGAGTGCGGTCCCAACTTTTTCGATCGAGCTTCGACCATGTTCCGTCAGGGAGTTGCGTGCGAAGCAAAAACTCAATGTTGGGCTTGACGGTTTTTCCTATCCAGGATTTCCAGGCTGGATTATCGCAATACAGATCGAAGGAAATCACGCCTTCTCCGACGTAGGCCGAAGTGCCATAGGTGCTGTCTGTCCACAATTGATAGTCGTTCTTTGGGTCGCCGCGTTTGGCCCAGTCCGCGCCTTCCTCGGCGAGGATGTAGGGAATATTGCCATCGCTACGCATGGTTGAGAAAACCCACTTCAGCGCGCGATAGGAAATTTCTCGATATTTGTCCTGCCTGGTCTGGCGATACATCCAGGTAAAGATGGTCGCGCCTGTCAGCGCAGAGGAGAGCGTGTATTGATCGTGGATCGGGTCTGTCGGCGCGCCGTTTTCGATCTGCTGCCAGCCGGTGCCGAATGCGCCGCTGGGCAGAATCATGCCGTCGTGCTGCAGCGAGTTGGTGTAGCGTTGGACAGCATCAAAATATTTTTGCTGGCGTGCATGATCAACATGCTTGTAGAGGACGATGAAGAGTCCGAGCGCGCTGCCGGTATCCGCCAGGTAGACCGGTCCGTATCCAGTGGCCCAAAAGCCGTTCGGCATTTGCTTCGACAGCAGATAGTCGCCATAAGCGATGGCAGTGTCGAGATAGCGTCGGTCGCCGAAAATCTCGTAGCCAGCGACCAGGTCGCGCATGTAATACCCACCGACATAGATGGTGGGGAAGGTGCTTTTCTGGGTCACGATAAAGTCGCAGATGCTTTTGAATGTTTGGCGGGTTGCGGTACAGTTCGCATCGGCGCAAAACGGCGACGTCGATTTGGCAATTGCTGAAGTAACGAACAAGGGAATGAAAAACAGCAGACAGATTAGGGGAATGGACCGGGGGAACAATCCCTTACGCATCGTTCGCGTCTCCTAGCAAAAATTCTTGCGGGGTTCGATGAAAAGACTCATTCGCGGTGCGCAAGCACGTGCCCGACGCAACGCAATGATGTACTTACAACGTAATATATAGACTATGCGACGCAATTGAAACAGGAACGGGAGCGTAGTGCGCGCGGCACACTCCATCTTAGAAAGATGAGCGATCGATGACGATGGTGCGACCCTGCCTGCAAGACTCGTAGATGCTGATGACCGCTTGCAGTGCGCGGTATCCATCTGCAGCGGAAACCAACGGCGCGCGACCGGCTTTGCAGGCATCGCCGAAGTCGAGAAATTGACGCTCCAGAGTGAGAGTTGAGATTGCCATGGGATCGGAAGCGCCCGAGGCAATCGCGCGGTCGATGGGTGCAGGATCGCCGGTATCGTCCTGAACGTCCCAGCTTGTCAGCTTGTCGCCGGTGACGATGGCAGTGCCCTTGGTTCCGTGAATTTCGATTCGCTCCGGATATCCGGGCCAGAGCGCAGTGGAAGCCTGGATGACCCCGGTTGCGCCGCAGGAATACGAGAGCAGGGCATTCACCACGTCTTCCGATTCAATGTCGTGTGCCGCACCCAATTGCCAGGCGGCCGATACGCGATCGACGACACCAATCAAAAACAAAAGCACATCGAGCTGATGGATGGCCTGGTTGATGAGCGCTCCGCCGCCTTCTCCAGCCCAGCTACCCTTGATGGGCCGACTGTAATATTCCGCGGACCGGTACCATTTCACATACGCATCCGCCTGAATGATTTTCCCCATGCGACCAGCGGCGATGGCCTTCTTCAGGAATTGGGTGGAGTCGTCGAAGCGGTGCTGGCTGACGACGCCAAGCTGGATGCCGGCATTGCGCGCGACGTCCATCATGGCACGCGCCGTCGCAAGGTTCGTGGCGATGGGCTTCTCCACCAAGACGTGTTTCTTCGTTTTGGCGCACAGTTCCACTGCGGGCAGGCGGAAACCGGGAAGCGTGCAGATATCGACGACATCAACGCGCGGATGACGGCAAAGTTCCTCGTAGCTTGGAACAAATTCCGCGCCGGTCGCTTCGGCAAACGCGCGTCCTTTCGCTGGGTTGGTATTGGTGCAGGCAATCAATTCATAGCCGATGTTCCGATAGGCCTGCGCGTGCTTGTGAGACATTGCGCCGGTGCCGATGATTCCTATTTGCAACGCGGTTTCCTTTCAGAGCGAACAGAGACGATTATCCTAAAAACGGCAGTCGAAATGCGTCGGAATGGCCAACTGGTTCAAAGCAAAAACGGTTGCAAACATTGAGGATTTCACCGTTTTGTTCAGATGCGGAGCAGTGCAAAGTGCCACTGCAACAACCCCTTGCCGCTCCCCTACAC
>JAJZCA010000111.1 GCA_021798735.1 Acidobacteriota bacterium
TCTATCGGAATCGTCGTCTTGCGTTCGACAACGCCTTGAGTGGCAGTTAATTCGCGCAGCAAAAGCTGCCGATTCACGCTGATTTCCATCGCAGTACTCTCGACCACAGGCTTCTCCGGCTGGACTTCCAGACTTGGCATTCAGAACGTCTCTCTTTTCAACCTTATATACCACAGGGGCATCCCGCTGCGAACCAACTGTTGGCGTTGCCTTCATTGTAGAGAACAAACCTTCGGTCTGGAGTGGAAATTCTCTGCGGAAAATAGGGTACATACGATGAAAAGAAGGCACTGCCAATTGCATTTGAGGGCTGATTTTGCATATCAGGATGGGTAGGTTGGCGAGAATGGAAAAGCTTTTTTTGAGGCACTACTAGAAAAATATAAATAGAAAGACAAAGTCAGTAGTAGTAGCAGATGGCGGTGGAAATTTGGATAACGAGGCAATCGCCAATGGATCATGGGACATCGGCCATGTCCTGTTTTCTAAAACTGGACATGGAAAAAAAGTAAAAGCGGTAAAAGCGATGCGTAACCTGGGTAGGAGGCGGATTTGACCACCTCAATCTCCACACCCTCCACAGGGAAGGCACACCGCTATGTCAATTTCTCGCGTCGGATGTGCAAACCTGGTTCCCGCCCAATAATGAACGAGCTTCGCGAAGACCGCAGGATGCACAGGGATCACTTTTCCGGCTTGAGTCCCAACTCTTTTGCTATCTCACCGCTAGTCAACTTGTTGATTGCCTCGCCTAAGGTCATCGAGGCGGGAGTACGTTTGTAATTGCTGGTAATCTCGTCCTCCTGCTCGTTGATGCTTCTGATGATGAACGCGTGCCCGGAGATGTGGACGTGAGTCTCGGTGATCTCCCACTCGCCAGGAGCAACCTCAGACCTAACCACGCGGAAGGTGCCCCCCTTCTCCAACTTTCCCAGCAACCCCCAGCCAAACTCGACCGGACGTATGAGAGTCCCGCTGAGGTCTTTCAGACGTTTTTGCTTGGCGTCCACCACCATCGTGCCAGCCATCGCGGCGAAGACCCGGGAGGCATAGGTGGGGGGTTGAAATGCAGGATTGGGGTTGAAATGAAGAGTGATTTCGCCATTGGATTCACCAGCCTCCGTCCATAAAAAGGCATTGGCGACCATTTTCGTCAGTTCGATGCCCTGCTCGTCGTCATGCGCACTTTTTTTACGCTGCTTGGCCCGCACAGAGGGATCGTTGACGATCGCCTCCATCTTAGCGTGGTCCTCGGCTTGCTCCTGCGGGGTAAGGGGACGGCCGTTCAGTTCGATGGTTTTGGAGATGGTGCCATCTAAGGTTTCGACGACCAGCTTGACGGTACTTTTCCCGGATACGGTGTCGGCGTCCTGGTACATCCAGTGGGAGTGATCGTTCTCGTTGGCCTCCAGTTCGTTATAGACGACCTGTTTGACTAGTTGGTGCGCAGAGAGTTTTTGCGCGGCAGATATTCCACAGAACCCTGTCAATAGGAAACCCGACAGCAAGGAGATGCTCACACACCAAGAAGCTCGCGCCGCAGGAACAGCGGTTTGAAAAATCTTCCATCCATTTGACACTCTCACGTACACCTCTCCGTTTTTCGACATTGTTACCATACAGCGGCTTTCGATGCAGCCGTCGTCCAGCCTTGGTACCAATTCTCTCTCATGGTGAAGTTGGGCACAGTTTTGCCTGGCCTGGCCAGTAGAACCTGATAGAGTTCGATGTTTCCCTGCTGGAAGGCGTACGCCGAACCCGCCATATAGAGCAGCCAAATGCGATAGGTACGCTCGGAGATGGTTTTCAGCACGCTTTGGGAATTCTTCTGCAGGTTTTCCACCCAAAGGCGCAGCGTCTGCTCATAATGGATGCGAAGATTGTCGACGTCGCGTACTTCAAAGCCGGCGGATTCCGCCACGCCCAGTACCTCTGCCAGGGTGACCAGTTCGCCATTCGGAAAGACATACTTGTTTATGAAGGAATCTTTTGAGGGGGCGGTAGTCGGGGACCGGGCGATGCCATGGTTGAGAAACAGGCCATCCGGCGAGAGAATGCGCCAGACGACATTGAAATATTCGCGCAGGTTCTTCAGGCCGACATGCTCAAACATGCCGACGCTCGCGATCTTATTGAAGCGCGTTGGCAGGTCGGGGATAGTACGATAATCGCGGAATTCCACGCTGCACCTGTCTTCGAGCCGGGCATGGCTAATTCGGCTGGCAGTGACGGCGGCCTGCTCCTGGCTGAGTGTGATGCCGTAGGTATCCGCTTGGTAGCGGGAAGATGCATGGAGCAGCAGACTTCCCCAGCCGCAGCCGATATCGAGGAAACGCTCGTGCGGCGCCAGGGCGAGTTTGCGGCAAATCAGTTCAAGTTTGTTGGTCTGGGCGCATTCCAGACACTCACTGGGATCGCGAAAATAGGCGGAGGAATAGGCGAGCGTGGGGCCGAGCCAGGCGCGATAGAAGTCAACTGGAAGGTCGTAGTGGTAGGAGATCGACGTACGATCCCGTTTTATGGAGTGTTGTCGACCGTAACGGAACCATTGCGCCAGGTCGGATGAGGAACGCCAGAGCGAGCGCAGGATCGCCTGGCCAGCGCTGCCCGCGCGTTGATACAAGTGACGGACAGGCGGGAATGCGGCGAACAGATCGCCTTCAACATCCAGATCCTGGTTGATGAAGGCTTCGCCCAGGGTTCGATCCGTCGGGTCATTTACCAGCGCATGCCAGGCAGCCGAGGAGTGGATCACAAAGGTACACTGTGGCCGCTGGTTCTGCGAGGAGCACCAGAACCATCCGTCGACGCTGCGAATGCCAAAGCACGGGCCGGAATAATCACGAAAGAGATCGTGAAACATCTGCGTCCGTTGCGTCTGGTTTGAAGCAGAAAGCACGATTCCCCTCCAGCGCTACCGAATCGACCCATAGGGGAATCGGAGGACCCACAGCTATGAGCCTGGACACTGCTGCGCTTATGGTCTACCACTGAATGTAGAGAAGCAACAGGCATTTACGGTTGCCTCTGATCGGTAAATCGAGAGCCTGAAAGATCGATAGAGGCGGTTTTGTGGCGAAACGATGCGCGGATGTACGGAAAGAAACTGCATGCCGATTGCTCGGCATGCAGAGGGGCTGAGGAGACGAGCTGTCTCCAGCGCGAAGGGAACGCGGCGCATTCGAGCCTCGGCCGCATCGATGCTGCAGAACAATTTCTAGGTGGAAATGATGGTGCCATTCAGTCCGTTGGGATAGAAACCACCGGAAGTGATGCCTGTGGACGTATTCGCGTAGACGATATTCAGTACTTCCTGAGGTGTCCGTTCGATGGCGAGCGCACCCTTCTCGCAGAAGTACGCGGAGGCGGTTGGAGGCACATCCATCGAATCAGTTGCCGTGGAAGTGATCCCCATTTGAATCAGGTTGAAGCGGATGTTGCTGGCGTGATAGGCCTCAACGGCAAGGATCTGGGCTGCGTAGGTCAAGTCCGGCACGCTGCTGACAAGATATTGCGCGGCACCGATGTAGGCACTGACGCCGGTATCCTCAAACGCGCGCGCGATCTGAAGGAACAGAGTTTGATTGTTGATGGTTCCGAGCGCACCCAGATTGATGTTGGGCATGGCAACGGCCGCGCTGCCCAGGGCACTACGAAGAAGCTCGACGTGAGTTTGCTCGTCCGCCGCGATCTGGGCCGCGATGGCTGCGACTGCGGGGGAGAAGTTTGTTACCTGTGCTCCGCCGGTGACGGTGCCAGCGCCAGAACCCATGTCGGAGCTGGACAGGCCGGTCCCTGTAGTGGCGTAGAGATAGAAACTGGCTTCAAGGTATTCCAGATTGAGAGCGAAGTTGAGGACATCTGACGGTTGCGGCGAGCCCGCCATTACCGGAGGCACAGAATTGATGGACTTCATACCGCCGCCGCATCCAGCGACAATAGCAGCACCCGCGGCAAGGCCTGTGGCGCCAAGCCCGGTGAGAAAGCGGCGGCGGTTCAACGCACGATTGTATTGAATCCGGTTCAACTCCTGTTCGGGAGTCAACACTTCTGGTTCGGCAGTTATTTTCATCATTACCCTCCTGCAGCTAGTACGAGCCGGAGAGGAGGATGGATTGGGGGACCAAGCATTTTTTTGGCGGGTGAGCGAGAAATACGCAATCGAGCAGAATTGCATGTCTCGATGCGTCCGGGCGAGTTCGCCGCACCATCTAGACCGGATTGACGGTGAGTGTATTCAAGGCGCGATCAAGTCATTCTTCTATGAAAGAAGGCGCACCTGTCCAGAGGTATCTGCGAATAGTTGCCGACAGACTTCTATTCGTGCTCGTGGCACGCAAGGGAAATTCGAGTCCCTGGATGCGGCCACCCGGCGTCTCCACTGAAAACGACTCCAACTCAGGACTGCAGACGGAAATCTCTGCCTTCGCCGACTCACCCATCGGGTGACATCTCCAAGCACGGTTAAACCCGCTCCCAGTCTATCGTTCGAGACGCTTTCAATAGTTCAACTGCCGGAAAAAGGATCAAAGTAGGGCTGCACTATTGCTGGTTTTTGATCGCACTGCTCATCGTGGTGTCGTTCGCGACTCATTTCCACACCAGCTACCCCAAATGGAGTGACGCTCAGACCACGAGCGCCTCACCGCCGCGAACTCAGGAACGGCGTCATCGGCGCAGCCAGCATCGTTCAAACTTGTTCAGATCCGTCGACGGAGCTTCCTGTAGGGTCCTTCAGAAGTAAATCCAACCTGTAACCAGCGCGTTTTGCCGCCTGCATTGCTGCCTCCAACGCGTGAGTCATATCGAGAATTGCGATTTTCGTTTCAGCGCGCTTTGTACCCTCGCCTTTTGTCGCAGGATCAACAAGGCGAGGCAAACAATTCCACCACAGAAGCTGTTCATAGGCTTCTTGATTGAAGTACTGATAACCGCCTACCTCATGCAGACAGGTCAGCCAGATTACATCTGGATCAGTCCAGCGAATTTCTGTTGCATTGTTTGTATTGACCAGCAAGATTCGGACGCGTGCTGCCGCCCTGTACCCCTCCTCGCCGTTAAACCCGAGCGAACTGAACACCTGAGACAATGCAGTGCGCATGTAAAGCCGGTCGAAGATCTCGGCGGCATCTTCTTTTGGAAGCATGTCAGAGAAGGCTCGGAGAAGACACCAGGCTGCGACCGGTGCCCAAGCTGAACCCGGGTGACCGTTTGGATTGGGACCGGGATCTGTGACGCGCAAATCCAGTGCTACCCCTTGGGCGACAATTTTCTCCAGTTGCGGAACCTTTGTCGCCGCAAACAATAACTTCGAATAGGTCTTCGCAGCCTCGGCCACAGTAGAAGGCTTCATCGAGCGATCAAGAGTCCAGGTTTTCCCGGTTGCCGGGATTTCCTGTTGGGATTGGAGCTGGTCCTTGTTGATCGCTGCGCTCGCCTCCAGAAAGAACAGTTCTGCGCGATTCTTCAGGGCATCGATCGTCTTGCCGCTCTGCTCCGAAGCACGGATTTTCGACGACGCAGTCAGCGTTGGCTCGGCTGCAAATTCTTCGATGTCGCCGGCGAAACGGCCTAGCAACTCCGGGTCCAGCGCATAGCGCAGCGCTTCATGGACAGGGCGCAACTTGAGCTTGGCCAACTCATCATCGAGACTCCATACCCCTGTCCCATTCAACTCGTCGCATAGCAACTCCCAAGGATGCTCGTCCGTGGAATGCAGTATCCGCCAATGCTGAAAGACATGGTATTGATACGCCCGCAAATGGATGCGGAGACCGCGATCGGTGATTTCGGTCGAATGCCGCAGGTAGTGAAGGCCCGTCGCGGTATCCTGAAAAGCAAGAATCAATCCATCGCCAGAGGCAATTTCGAGCGACTGGTATAGATTCGTCTGGTACAGCGCACGGGAATCTTTGTCTGCACGAGCTGCCGATCGATTCAACGTTCCTTCTGTGTTCGCATACTTGTTGTGGTAGATGACCAATGCATTGCGATCGCCCAGCCGATTAGAATAGGCGAACACATTCTCATCGATGGTGCCGTTGTCCGTATAAAAGTCGAACAGTGCGAAGTTCATGCTCTCGGCGAATAGCGCCCGATCCCTCAGCAGCGGAGCAATTTCTCGTTGATGCCGCTCGACCAGATACTCATTGGGAGTTTCCTCATAACGCGGTCTCTTGTACTCCATCCCATATCTTTCCGTGAAGGCCTCAATTTGCCCATGACCGAACATTGGCAGTCCGGGCAACGTCGCCATCAGGGTGCACACGCCGAAATATTTGTCTCCAGTTCCGAATTGATCGATGGCAGTTCTTTCGTCTGGATTGCTCATGAAGTTGACATAGCGTTTGAGGATGTCCGGGTCGAATTCAATCGTGTTTTTTATCGCCGAACGGTATTTTTCATTTTCCTCGTCGCGCAGCATATTCATAAACGCACTGTTGTAGACACGATGCATTCCCAGCGTTCGCACGAAATAGCCTTCCAGCAGCCAGAATGCTTCTGCCAGCAGAAGCGTGCCGGGAACCTCCGCCGCAACTCGATCCACGACTTCCCGCCAGAACTCCTGGGGCATCAATGCGTCAAACTGCTCCTGAGTCATGCTGGACTCCGCCCGCGATGGAATTGCGCCACCGCTGCCTGGGAGTGGAAACCAGAGTCTCTGCACCTGTCGTCGCGCCAGGGTCATCGCGGCGTCGAAACGGATGATGGGGAAGAGTCGCGCTACGTGCAGGATGGTCTGGATGACCTGTTCACGGACATCCGCACGCATATAGTTCAGCTGTGCCGTGTCATTCCAGGGGAAGCTCGTCCCATCGTTACCGTGGTAGATGTATTCGATATGTCCGGAGGAGTTGTCCCGCCGGCGAAAAACGACCGCTGCATCGCTGCGATCATAGTAGCGGTCATCAATCTTGATCTCGACCCTCGGATCATGCGAAAGATCCGGTCCGTTGAAACTATACGCAAAGGGCAAATCCCCCCGAGACAGGAAGCGTTCAGGATGATGGATCACCCACTCGGAATCGATGCCGAAATGATTTGGCACCATGTCGCTTGCGAGTCGAATGCCATGCATCGCTGCCCGATGTTGCAAATTGCGATAGGCAAGATCGCCGCCGAGATCATCTGCAATCCTGTAGCTTTCCAGCGAATAAGCAGACGCCCCAGCCTCTGACTGGCCGCAAAGCTGCTTGATCGTCCGCGAAGCGCGGCTGCGCTCCCAGACTCCGATCAGCCACAGTGCATTGATGCCGCGGTAGGCAAGTAGGTTCAACTCCTCGTCCGGAATCTGATCCAGCCGCTCGATGGCTCGGCCATATTGTCTTGACATCTGCGCGAGCCACACATGGGTGCTCTTCGCAATCATCACCACATTCGGCATCCAGTCGAGATCCTGACTGAAACGTTCGTACTCCGGGTCGATGACCCGCTGTGCCGCAGACCGATCGTAAACGGGGACTTGCGATGTCTTCCCCATCTGGAACTTGTTCTGCTGTCCATGTTCCGACGGCGGATGAAACCGCATCCAGATTGCGATTTCCTCTTCCTTCAGTACATCGGCTGCCAGCAGCAGCCTAGGGAACTTCTCGCCCAGGAAGCGCGCCCAGTTTTGTCGAATCCACGCCAGTTGTCCAGCCAGGGAGTTTGGCGCTGCTACGACCGGCGCGCGCAACAGGTCAAGCAAATTCCCATGCCCCTTTTCTGTCGCCGGACGTGTCGCGAAATAGTCGCCGAGCTCCGCCGTGACCTGTTTGTAAGCGGTGCTCTCGGCCAGCCGGGTGTCGTCATAGAGCTCACGAAACGGCTGAAATGCAGGATTCTGGTTCGCCAGCCAGAGGAGGATAAGTTCTTCAAGGACCGCCTCACGATGCGTCAGGCTATCCGTTGAACCTTCCAGCCATTCCTCGAGGCTGACTTGTCCACGATAGATGCCGACCGAGGGAAACTCCTGCACAAAACCACGCAGCAATTTGTCCAGGTCATCTTCACCAATTCGTGCGGCAAACCAATCAAGAGCGGCCCTTGTCACCTCCGGGTCTCGGTCGCGACGGTACTGCGCCACCAATGCGTGGCTCACCTCGTCAATCAGCCCCATTGCGAACAGCGATCCCGGATGAACGATCTGTGACGGATCGTTTCCGGAAGCGCGTACTGCATTCATCCGATGGGCAAAATCGCGGCAGGCGCGCAGGTCAGCGAAGATGACGTTGCCGACAAAGCTGAAAAGGGCATCTCTGACCCGGTAGCGATCGCGAGCATTGCGCGAAATGTGGAATTCCATCATAGTTTCCTTGCAATGCGAGGTGTGGAGTGCGGTCTAACTAGGTACGATCGCCAAATAGTGACACCTGTCGATACCCGGCGACCCACCAGATACTCTACGCCGATGCTATTCCTGCCATGTTAGGCCCGCAACGTCGCTCCATCGATTTCATCTCAGAGGATTTGTAACAGCAGCGCTGGTCAAAGATGAAGCTGTGAGTGAAAATCCTGGAGAATTTCTGACGATATCGGAGCATACGCAGAGTTGACGTGAAACCAATTGCGATGGAGCGGTTGAAGCAGGATCGCCCGACGCCATGCACATCTTTAGGGCCACTACAGTTAGGATGCATAGCAAGGGAAACTGGAAACTCAGAATGCCGCTTTCCCTGGATTTGTGTGGACATGATGGCTATCTGGCGGTGTAGCCGAAACGAATGGCGGCGCGCGTCTTTACCGAGTTCGCCTACCAGACCCGCAAGATCTGGGCACGTGAGCGGCGCGTGGTCGCCAAGGCTGAGTATCTGGACAAAGGAGAGAACCCGCGCTTCGTCGTCTCTTCACTCACTGCCGACGAATGGTCCGATCAGGACCTCTACGAGAAGATTTACTGCGCTCGCGGCGAGATGGAGAACCGCATCAAGGGGCAGATGTGCCTGTTCGCCTATCGCCTCTCGACGGAAGAGATGAAGGGCAATCAGCTGCGGCTGTACCTGTCGGCGCTGGCTTACACGCTGATGGAAGCGCTGCGAAGGCTGGCCCTCAAGGGCACCGAGTGGGCCGAGGCGCAGGTGGATACCATCCGCGCCTCAAGCTGTTCAAGATCGGCGCGCTGGTGCGCATCAGCGCCCGCGCGTGCTGCTGCAGATGAACTCCTTCTATCCGTGGAAGCACATCTACGCCCGGGCCTTCAACGCGTTGCGCTGCTGAACTTATCTGCCGTGCCAAACAGCTTGTTCCCCATCGGCTGCGCAACAGCCCCGCCATTCCCCGCAAAAATCGACCCATGTGAGAAATTGCGGTTAGCGGGCCGGCACAGGATCACCACTCGTCGCGACTTATCCCATCCTGCCGGTCAGTTTTACGACCACGGTAGTGCCGTCGATTCGCTCTACTTCCGCATTCAGATTCATACTGATCTGCCCTCTTTCTCGCAGCGTTTTTGCGGGCGTATTCGTTCTTTCAATACGACGTCAGCGAACGGGGGCGAGGTGACGTGTCTGCTCATAGGTATAGCGGATGCGGTGAATCACAGTAATGGTTGACAGAACGGCCAGGATCCAGAGGACGGGGGCCATCGCTCCCCAGCGGTTGAAGAGAGCGCCAAGGATGATGAGGACGACGCGCTCCGGCCTTTCCATAAAGCCGACCTTGCAGGAGCCGATGAGGGCTTCCGCGCGGGCGCGGGTGTAGCTGACCATCAAGGACGTGACCATGACGAAGGCCGACAGGAAAACGTAGAATAGGCGGTCTGCGCGGGCATAGTAGACCAGCAGGCCGAAGAACAGGGCAACGTCAGAATAGCGATCGATGACGGAGTCGAAGAAGGCGCCGAAGACGGTGACCTGATGGGTCTGACGGGCGACGCGGCCATCCACCATGTCGAAAATACCCGCACCAATAATGACGAGGGCGGCATACACAAACATGCGTACATTATTGTGGGGCCGGGCATAGCCGAACAGAAAGGCAGCGCCAGAGTTGATGACCAGGCCCATGAACGTGAGGACGTTGGGGGAGATACGCGTCAGCGCCAATCCATCCACGATCTTCTGCAGGATGAAGCCGCAACCTTTGCCGAACGCGCTAGTCCAGGTCATTTTATACCGCCATTTGGGGACGCTGCCGCTGCACGACGAGATTACTCCTTGGCGTCGTGGATGGTAAGAAGTTTGAGAATCTCCAGCTCGCGGTTGCCATTGGGGGTAACGACAGTGGCGACATCACCGACCTGCTTGCCCACCAGGCTGCGGCCGATCGGCGACGTGGTTGAGATTAAACCTTTGCTGACGTCGGACTCTTCACTGGTGACCAGCTTGTACTCGATCTTTTCATCTTTGGAAGAATCATAAACCAGGACCGTGGAACCAAAGGCAGCCCGGTCGCGGGGAATGTTCGATAGATTGACCAGCGAGAGCTCCGCCATGCGCTGCTTCAGCTGGCCGAGGCGCGCGTTGACGAACACCTGGCGCTGCTTGGCCATGTGATACTCAGCGTTCTCGCTGAGGTCGCCGAGGGAAGCGGCCTTCTTGATTTCGAGCGGAAGCTCGTGCGTCAACTCATGCTCCAGCAGGCGAATCTCCGCTTCCAGCTGCTTTTTTATATGTTCCGTCATCAGACCATCCGGGACCGCATAGAAACTGCAAAAGATACGCGAAATCCCTGACAAGGGGACGCCACGGCATCGCCTTACTGCAATTCACTTAATTATACCGATGAAGTTGAAGGGCGTTGAAGTGAGGGGCTGGCTGCAGGCAGGGCAATCGCATTTCA
>JAJZCA010000112.1 GCA_021798735.1 Acidobacteriota bacterium
TCCTGCGTCGCCTCAAGGTCTATGCGCTGCTGGCACCGCACCTTGAGGTTGGCGGAGCAGGAAATTCAGCGCGTGTGATCGACGTGGGCGGCAAACTTGCGTTCGTGGCGTGGAAAGACGTTACATCCTTGGCCATGGCCGCCGACTGCGGATTTAGCAAGACATCCTGCGGGTACGTGGGCGCCAGCGATGGCTGGACCGACTTGAGCGAGAACTTCAAAATGGACTGGGAGTTCGATCAGGCGCTCGACGGCAATATTGCTTTGATGGGCGAAATCGATGTTGCCGCCCATCCGGAATTTACGATTGCCGTAGGATTTGGGCGAGGCCATCACGCGGCGTTGGCGGGAACAATGCAGTCGCTGGCGACCGGATTTGCTCCCCACAGGGAACGCTTCCATGCGCAGTGGCATCGGGCCCGATGTCCGCTGCAACTGGTTTCCGCTTCCGGAGATCGTGGGCGCCTGCTGCACATCAGTCACAGCATTCTGCTGGCCCATGAGGACAAGACATTTCAGGGGGCGTTCATCGCTTCGGCGTCGATTCCATGGGGGCAATCGAAAGGCGACGACGACCTGGGCGGCTACCACCTGGTGTGGACACGGGACATGGTGCAGACTGCGACCGCGTTGATGGCGGTTGGACGGAACGAAACCGCGTTGCGCGCCTTAGTCTATTTGATCTGTGCGCAGCGGCCGGATGGCAGCTTCTCTCAAAATTTCTGGGTCAATGGGACCCCGTATTGGTCGAGCATGCAGTTGGACGAGGTCGCATTTCCGATCATCCTGGCATGGCGCCTGTGGAAGCAGAATGCGCTGGACAGCGTCGATATTTTTCCATTTGTGGAGCGCGCCGCCGGGTTCCTGATGAAGTTTGCGCCCGTCACGCAGCAGGAGCGCTGGGAAGAAAACGCCGGCTATTCACCTTCCACATTGGCTGTGGTCATTACGGGGCTGATTTGCGCGAGCGAACTGGTGTATGCGCATGGTGCTCCGGACCTAGCAGATTTTTATGCCGTTTTTGCCGACTGGATTGAGTCGAACCTGGAGAAGTGGACCGTGACAGACGATGGAGTTCTGTTGCCGGAGGTGCGCCGTCATTACATGCGCATTCGACCGCCCGCTCCCAACGATCGTTTTTACAATCCCTCCGTCGGCGAAGGAAGGGTGCAACTGGCCAATCGCGGGCCAGGAGAAAAATCCAATTACGATGCACGGGAAATTATCGATCAGGGCTTTCTGGAGCTGGTTCGTTACGGAATTCGCTCTCCGCACGATCCTCTGATCGTCGATTCGCTGAAGGTTGTCGATGCTCTGCTGCAGGTCAACACGCCGTACGGCACGTGCTGGCGGCGTTACAACCACGATGGCTACGGCCAGAAGCACGACGGCGGACCCTATGAAGGCTGGGGTCAGGGGCGCGCATGGCCGCTGTTAACCGGGGAGCGGGCGCACTACGAATTGGCGGCGGGCAGGGACATCAAACCTTTGATCAAGGCCATTGAGCGGTTCAGCTCCGAAGGCGGAATGCTGCCGGAACAGATTTGGGATGCGCCTGACCTGCCGGCGGAAGGGATGTTTCTTGGGCGTCCATCCGGCTCCGCAATGCCGCTGGCCTGGGCCCACGCGGAATATATCAAGCTGCTGCGTTCCGCAGAAGATGGAGAAGTTTTCGATCGGGTCGGACCGGTAGCGAGTCGTTATCGCAGCGGCCGCGGCGAGCTGGAAATCGAGATATGCAGGCGCGACCATCTATTGACGCGCATCGGGCCGGGAAAAACGCTGCGGATCATCGAATGCAGCCCTTTCCGCGTGACATGGACCCAGGACGATTGGGCGACGAATCAGACCACAGAGTCGAAATACCTTGGCAAATGTGTCCATTATGCCGATATCCCGATCGGCCAACATGCGCCCGGCAATGTAATTTTCACGTTGTACTGGCCTGCGGAAGATCGCTGGGAAGGCCGGAATTATGAGGTACCGATCTGCTGATGTTGAAGACTTCGGCAATCCTGCTGCGGCCATTTCCAGCGCGGCGCATCTATACAATTATTGACGAGACCTTAAACCTGGCCACTGGGCCCGATGTTGGAGAGCACGAATGACGGAACTGGATCAGATGTCGATCAATGCACTGCGTTTCCTGGCTGTCGATGCCGTAGAGAAAGCAAATAGCGGTCATCCTGGCGCTCCGCTGGGCGATTCGCCCATGACCTATCTGCTGTTCCACAAATTTATGCGTCACAACCCAGCCAACTCCAAATGGTCGAATCGGGACCGCTTTGTGCTGTCGAATGGGCACGCGTCGGCGATGCTCTACTCGGCGCTGCACCTGGCCGGATACAAGGTGACGCTGGAAGACTTGCAGCAGTTTCGCGAATACGACTCCATTACTCCCGGTCACCCGGAGCGGGGATTGACCGACGGAGTGGAAGTGACGACCGGCCCGCTGGGCCAGGGGCTGGCCATGTCGATTGGCATGGCCGCGGCAGAACGTCATTTGGCAGCGCGCTACAACAAGCCGGGGCTTGAGATTGTCGATCACTTTACCTACGTGATGTGCGGCGACGGCGACCTGATGGAAGGCGTGTCGCACGAGGCTTGTTCCTTCGCGGGCACATTGGGACTGGGCAAGCTGATTCTGCTGTATGACGATAACTTGATTTCTCTCGACGGACCCACCGAGCTGTCGTTCACGGAAGATGTGGAAAAGCGGTTTGAAGCCTACCACTGGCATGTGCAACGTGTTGCCGACGGCAATGACCTGGAGGCGATTTCCAAAGCGATCGAGGCGGCGAAAGCTGTGACCGACAAACCTTCCATTATTGCGGTGCGAACCATTATTGGGTACGGCAGTCCCAAGGCGGGTACGTCCAAGGCGCACGGCGAACCGCTGGGCGCGGAAGATACCAAGAAGACGAAAGAAAAGCTGGGCTGGCCCGCGGACAAGACGTTCTATGTTCCGGAGGAGGCGGCGAAAAACTGGGCGCAGGCGAAGGACCGCGGCGCAAAGTTTGAGTCCGACTGGAATGCATTGTTCGCGAAGTACAAACAGCAGTTTCCTGAATTGGCTGCGGAATACGAACGTGTGTTCGCCGGAAAACTGCCCGCGGCATGGGAAGCGGGCGTACCGAAATTTCCCGCCGGTTCCAAACCGATCGCCACTCGCATCGCCGGCAATACGGTGATGAATGGAATAGCCTTGAAGGTGCCGGAATTGATTGGCGGCGCAGCGGACCTTTCCACTTCCACCAAGACGACCATCAAAGATAGCCCCAGTTTCCATGTCGATCCGAACGGGCGCAACATTTTCTTCGGCGTGCGTGAATTTGGCATGTGCGCCTTTGTGAACGGGATGGCGGCGCATGGCGGTTTGATTCCTTACGGATCGACCTTCTTCGTGTTCAGCGACTATGCGCGTCCGGCACTGCGCCTGGCAGCGCTGATGCAGGTGCCGTCGACTTTCGTGTTCACACATGACTCCATCGGACTTGGACAAGATGGCCCGACCCACCAGCCGGTGGAACAGATTGCTTCGCTGCGGGCCATTCCCGAGCTAACGGATTTTCGACCCGCGGATGCGAATGAAACCGCGGCGGCATGGCAAGTGATTCTGGAGCGCCGCAAGCCTGCGTTTCTTGCGCTCTCACGACAGGACCTGCCGGTCCTCGACCCAGAAAAGTTCGACATCCTGAACGGCGTGCGTCATGGCGCATACGTCCTGCAGGATGGCGGAAGCTCGGCGGACGTGGTGTTGATTGCGACCGGCAGCGAAGTGAGCCTGATCCTGCAAGCGGCAGCGGTTTTGGAGTCGCAGGGCATGCATGTGCGCGTTGTTTCCATGCCGAGCTGGCGCCTGTTCGATGGCCAGGCCGAGGAATACAAGAAGCAGGTCCTGCTCACGGGAGTTCCCAGGTTGGTTGTTGAGGCGGCCAGTCCCATCTGCTGGTGGAAAATCGCAGGCGATAGCGGAGATGTATTGGGATTGGATCGATTCGGAACTTCGGCGCCGGGAGAGATTGCCATGGAGAAACTTGGATTCAGCGTGGAGAACGTGGTGCGCATGGCAACGCGGATTGTCGAGCGGGCGGTGAAAACATCCGCCGTAGCAGGAAAGTGAGAGAGAAATGAAGATCGCGATTGCGTCCGACCACGCCGGGTTTGAGTTGAAAGAAGAAGTCCGCAGATACATGACCGGCCTGGGGCATGAGGTGCTCGACCTGGGCGCTTTCAATACCGAGCCATCCGACTATCCGGACTTTGCTGAGTATGTGGGGCGAGCTTTACATGCCAAGAATGCAGACCGCGGCGTGCTGATTTGCGGCTCCGGCGTTGGCGTTTCTGTGGCGGCGAACAAGATGCCGGGCATCCGCGCCGGAATGTGCCACGATACATATTCCGCGCATCAGGGCGTCGAGCATGACGATATGAATGTGCTGGTCATGGGTTCACGCATCATCGGCTCCGCGCTGGCGTATGACGTGGTGGCTGCCTATTTGAATGCGCATTTTCAATCGAACGAAGTGCGTTTCGTGCGGCGATTGAATAAGGTGAAGGCCATTGAGGCCCGCTTTATGACGGCCAACTGGGGAGAGAGCGCAGACGAACCTTCCAAGGGAAAACGGTGACGGCTGGTAGGGCAAAGATTCGCGCCACGTTTTGGGATTGCGGCGGCGTTCTGTTGACGAATGGATGGGACGAGCACGCACGCAAGCGGGTGGTCGAACATTTTGGACTGAATTTCGATGAGTTTGAGCAGCGCCATCCCAAGGCCAATGACTTGTGGGAGCGCGGCAAAATCGATATACACGAATATCTGCAAGAGACAGTGTTTTATGTTCCGCGCGCATTTTCTGAAGACGAATTCTTTTCGAAGATGCGCGATGTCAGCCAGGTGCTGTATCCGGCGACGATTGAATTCCTGCGAAAATTGCGTGCGCAGGGGACACAGGAAAACAGCACGTACATGCTCAGCAATGAATCGCGCGAGTTGATGGAATATCGGATTCCGACGTTTGGCTTGGAGGGTCTGTTCGACGCGTATCTGGTGTCGGCGTACATCGGATTGCGCAAGCCGGAGGCGGCGTTTTTCCAGTGCGCTCTGGATCTTTCTCAGCGCCGGCCCGAGGAGTGCGTTTTTATCGACGATCGCGAAGAAAATTTGGAAGACGCCCGCAAGTTGGGAATCCACGGCATTCGGATGACGTCGCCGGAACAGGTCATTGCAGAGCTGCGCCGGCTGGGAGTGACGGCGGACCGAGCTGCATGACAAGAATGATTTTTTTTGAAAATGAGGGGAGCATATGGAAATTGGTCTGATCGGATTAGGGAAAATGGGCTTCAACATGGCGGAGCGGCTGCGTCTGGGGGGACATAAGGTTGTCGGTTTCGATTTCAATGCCGAGGCCGTCAAGAACCTCACTGCCAGTGGTTCGTTGGGAGTGCAGTCGCTGGACGATCTGGTGAAAAACCTGAAAGCTCCGCGTGCGGTTTGGATCATGGTGCCGTCTGGAGATCCGGTGGACCAGACGATCGCCAAGCTGGAAGCCTCGATGCAGAAGGGCGATATTTTCATCGACGGCGGCAATTCAAACTACAAGGATTCCCAACGTCGTTACGCGCAACTGACCGCCAAGGGATACAACTTTGTCGACGTTGGGACTTCCGGCGGAGTGTGGGGACTGAAAGAGGGTTACAGCATGATGATCGGCGGCGATAAGGAGCCGGTCGAGCATCTGCGTCCCATCTTCGAGACGCTGGCTCCGGCAGCGGATAAAGGCTGGGGTCACGTTGGTCCAGCAGGCGCTGGACATTTCGTGAAGATGGTGCATAACGGCATTGAATACGGCTTGATGGAAGCCTATGCCGAGGGCTTTTCCATTATGAAACACAAGGAACCTCTTAACCTGGACCTGACACAGGTTGCGAAGATCTGGCAATACGGGAGCGTGGTTCGCTCCTGGTTGCTGGATTTGACTGCAGATGCTTTGGAAAAGAATCCAAAGTTGGAGGGACTGGAAGCCTACGTCTCGGACTCCGGGGAAGGTCGCTGGACCGTCTTTGAGGCGATCGATCTGAACGTTTCCGCCCCCGTAATTACGGAATCTTTGATTCGAAGGATTCGTTCGCGCGAAGAGAACAACTTCTCCGATCGTATGTTGTCGATCATGCGCAATGAGTTCGGCGGTCACGCTGTGAAGAAATCGACATAGTGTGCCTCCATAAGCTGCCGTGCTGCATCGGACATTTGACTGACGTCAGAGAGACAATCGTTTTCACCGGCTAGGAGTGCGACATGGTCACAACGGAAGTTGCGGTTTCCCCTGAAGAATTGCAAGCGTCACGTGTTCCGGAGCGGGTTCCGGAGCCATGTGTTGTCGTGATTTTTGGCGCCTCCGGCGACTTGACCAAGCGAAAACTGTTGCCGGCGCTCTATCACCTGGAACAAGCCGGCTTACTGCCGGCAGAGTTTGCCGTCGTTGGCGTCGCCCGGCGTCCACTGCAGGACGAGTTCGTCAACGACATGCAGGATGGAATCATCAAAGGCGGCGGCGTCGAAGCGAGCGATCCAAATCTGCGCGACTTTCTGCAAAGAGTGAATTATCATGCCATGAACTTCGACGATCCAGACGGCTACGTTCGCCTGAAGGCCTTGCTGGAAACGCTCGACAAAAAGTATGGGACCAATGGTCACCGGTTGTTTTATCTGGCCACGTCGCCCGAATATTTTTCGGAGATCGTGCATCAACTTGGCGCGCACGGGATGGCGAAGTCAGAGAAAGGCGCTGTCCGCTGCATCATTGAAAAGCCTTTCGGTCACGATTTGAGTTCGGCAAGAAAGCTGAACGATGACATCAACGAGGTGCTGTCGGAGGACCAGATCTTCCGTATCGACCACTATTTAGGTAAAGAGACGGTCCAAAACATCTTAGTGTTTCGCTTTGCCAATGGGATTTTTGAACCGATCTGGAACCGGAATTACATCGATCATGTGCGGATCACCGCAGCGGAGAGCATCGGGATTGAAGGCCGCGGCCCATTTTATGAGAAGGCCGGAGCGTTGCGCGACGTGGTGCAGAACCATGTGATGGAACTGCTCTCGTTTGTTGCCATGGAGCCGCCCGTCTCGTTTTATTCCGCTCCCATCCGCATGGAAAAGGTGAAGGTCTGGAAGGCGATCCAGCCCATCAAGATGGAAGATACGGTCCGCGGCCAGTATGGCCCGGGCACCGTCGATGGCAAGCCTGTGCTTGGATATCGCCAGGAGGACCGGGTCGATCCGGCATCGAACACGGAGACCTTTGTCGCCATGCGATTTCAGATTGAGAACTGGCGTTGGGCGGGGGTCCCTTTTTACGTACGCGCGGGCAAGCGCCTGGCGCAGCGATTTACGGACATTACGATCCAGTTCAAGCAGCCTCCGACGATGCTGTTTAAGGACAACGCAGGAACCGGCGAGTGCGGTGAAATCCAGCCCAACATCATTTCCATGCGCATTCAGCCCAACGAAGGAATCTCCTTGCGGTTTGCTGCGAAGGTGCCTGGCCCGACCATGCAAAGCTGCCCGGTCAATATGGATTTCGACTACGCGGCCGCATTTGGCGTTTCCTCCGCGAACGGATATGAGCGCTTGCTGCTCGATGCCATGATGGGGGACGCGACCCTGTTTGCTCATCGCGATGGGGTGGAGGCAACATGGGCATTGATGACTCCAATTTTGGAGGAATGGGCCGCCCATCCGTCCAAGGATTTCCCGAATTATGCAGCGGGAAGCTGGGGTCCGGCGGCTGGCGGCGAGCTGCTTGCCCGCGATGGCCGCAAATGGCGCCGCCAGTAAGTGCAGCGAGATGGCAAAATGGTGAGAGCAATGCCGAAAACAATGCACGTCCATTATCAAGTGGAAGAAACCAGCGAAGCGATGAGCCTGACGGCAGCAGACTGGATTGCTTCGTCTGTGGAATCGTCTGTTCGCGCCCGCGGAATCGCAAGAATCGCGATTTCCGGCGGCGGTGGGCCAAAGCGCACGTTTGAGCTGCTGGCCGATCCTGCTCACCCTTTTCACACGCGCATTGACTGGGCACGCCTGCTGCTTTTTTGGGTCGACGAGAGGTGTGTGCCGCCGGATAGCCCGGATTCCAACTATCGTCTGGCGACGGAAACATTTCTGTCGAAGGTGCCGTTGCCGGAAGAGAATGTCATTCGCATCGAAGGCGAACTTCAGCCCGAGGAAGCAGCGGCGCACTATGAGTCGGCCATACGCAATCGTTTTCGGCTGGAAGGGGCCGAATTGCCCCGCTTTGACATGATTGCGCTGGGTATGGGGAGCAACGGTCACACTGCTTCCTTGTTTCCGCACTCGGAAGCTCTTCATGAAATGATGCGACTGGCGGTTGCCAACCACGTCGAGGACAAAAATCCATGGCGCGTCACCCTTACCTGGCCGGTAATCAACCGTGCCGATAAAATCTTCTTTCTAATTCAGGATGGGAAAAAAGCTGAAGTATTAAAAGAAGTATTCCTGGGGCCCTATCAGCCGGAGACATTGCCATCCCAGCTGATTCAGCCAGAGAGCGGCGAACTGAGTCTGTTGTTGGATCGAGCGGCCGCCGCCCAATTGCCGCCGCCTGAAGCGAATGGTAGAGGACTGCTGGAAGTGACCCGATGATTCTTGCCGGAGACGTGGGCGGTACCAAGGTTCATCTTGCGCTCTATCGGTTTGAGCAAGGCGCCTTGCAGCATGTTCGCGACGAGAAATTCGCTGCGCCGCAATATCCAAATCTGCAGTCGATCGTGCGCGAATTTCTGGGTACAACAAAACAGCGGGCGTCGGATGAGATCGAAGCGGCCTGCTTTGGCGCGCCCGGTCCCGTCCGCAAGAACGTGATTCGAGTCACCAACCTGCCGTGGACGTTGGATACCCATGAGCTGGCGCGTGACCTGCACATTGAACATCTGTTTCTGATCAACGATTTGGAAGCGAATGGCTATGGGATCAAGGAACTTCGCCCCGACCAGATTTTTACGCTGAGCGAGGGCGATAGCAGTCAGGTCGGCAATCGTGGGCTGATTGCGGCCGGTACCGGTCTCGGCGAAGGGTTCTTGATTTGGGATGGAAAAACGCATGTCCCAATGGCATCGGAAGGGGGGCACAGCGATTTTGGCCCGCACAACGATCTGGAGATCGAGCTGCTGCACTATTTGCGGTCTGACCCTAAAATGAACGGCCATGTAAGTTGGGAGCGGGTCTGCTCCGGAATCGGGTTGAAGAATATTTATACATTTTTGCGCGACTGCAGGAAGATGAATGAGTCTCCGGCCCTTCGCCAGCGGATGCTGGAAGAGGATCCCAACGCTGTGATTGGCGAACTGGGCGAAGCCGGCAGCGACGAGTTGTGCGCGAAAGCCCTGGATGTTTTTGTTTCTATCTATGGCTCGGAGGCCGGGAACCTGGCGCTGAAAATCTTGGCTCACGGGGGAATGTATATCGGCGGCGGTATAGCCCCAAAAATTCTGAAGAAGATGAAGGACGGCAGCTTCATGCGAGGATTTTGCGATAAGGGCCGCATGCACGATCTAGTATCCACAATGCCCGTGCGGATCATTCTGGAAAGTCGCGCGGCCTTGATGGGAGCAGCCTCGTATGCGGAGATGAAGGCTTCGGAGATTTCCGGACGGTCCATCCGCGCAGCGTCGATCCGAGCGACGGCATAGCCTGCGAACGCGGCGATGCGCTTTTAGGGGCAAGCTGAAAACGAGAATGAAAAAGAGAGACATTTCGATGGCGCGCTTTTTGGGATGGACCGTGCCTGTAGCTTCGATGCTTCTTGGCGGATCTCCGGCAGCGTTTGCTCATGCGGCGCTGGTTCACTCCATACCTGCCGACCAGGCGATCGTGCATAGCCATCAGGTCGACATCGCGCTCGACTACAATTCGCGGATTGAGGTCAGCCGATGCACGGTAACGCTGACAGATGCCGCGGGCAAAGCATTTCCGTTGCAAATGGAGCGCAGCGCAAAGCCTTCGGAGTTGAAAGCTGTCGCGCACAACGTAGCGAGTGGAACATATCAAATTCACTGGCAGGTATTGGCTAGCGACGGTCATATTACGCGCGGCGACGTGGCCTTCACAGTCGCTGCGCAGTAAAGCGGCCTGGATCGTACGGCTCCAGGCACGAGGAAGATCCCATTGCTTTGGTTTCTGCGTGATTATGCGCTGGCTGCCGTTCTGCTGCGCGCGGCCACTCTGGCCTTCAATTCTCTGCTGATTGGCGGCATTGTTTTTTGCGCTGCGGTGCTTCCACGGTCGATTTCCTCTTCATGCACAATCGGCAAATTTTCGTCGCGCGCGCTGCGGCTGCTGCGGGTTGCGGCGTTTGGGCTGGTTGCGGCGCAGGGCCTATTTGTTGCGCTCGATACTGCAATGTTGATGAGCACGGGTGGGCTAGGCCTATCCGATCTCTACACAGCAAACTACTTTCTGGCTGGCTTGCTGCTCATTCTCAGCACCAGCGCTTTCCTGATTTCGAGTCGATGGGGCCTGCCGCGGAGGCCTGCATGGCTGCTCTTTGTGGGTCCGCTGATGTTCGCGACGGTCTGGACCAGCCACGCGGCTTCACGGCTGCAGCATCAAATCCCGTTGATGCTGCTGACATGCCTGCATCAGGTTGCGGTCGCGCTCTGGATTGGCGGCATGCCGTATATATGGTTGCTGCTCTCC
>JAJZCA010000113.1 GCA_021798735.1 Acidobacteriota bacterium
GTCAAACCCGTCAACCACCTTGGGATGGATATTCCGTTGCAACTTTCGGTGGAGTTTGATGCGCACAGCCTTTCTCAGCCCGACCGGGGGGCGGCAAAACTTCAGCACGCCCATCGATTCATAAGAATGGGATTTGCCGTCGGCAATTCGGACTGAAACCGGCCCGGAATCCCGCAACGGATTGGGCAAAGTAAATCGCTATAGACTTCAGGGGTATCATGGTCTGGCTTGATAAATCCGATCGGCTGGATAGCGAATACCTGCATGGATAAATTCCCCTCTTTGAACCTTCTCTCCATCTTTGCAATCTTCGCAGTGTTGTCTCCCGCGTATGCGCAGCATCCTCGACACAACATGCCAGACGCGACAGCGCAAAACCAGGCGATCGCAGCCCGTCCGTGGATGAATCCGAAACTGTCGCCGGACCAGCGGGCGGACATGGTGCTGCGACAGATGACGCTGGACGAGAAAATCGACCTGCTGCATGGCCAGGGAATGCCTGGCTGGCGTGGCAAGCCGATGCCGAATGCCGACCTGGGCAATGGCGGCGTCGGGTTCGTGTTGGGCGTGCCGCGGCTGGGAATCCCCATCATCCAGATGGACGATGCCGCTTACGGCGTTCGCCTCAGTGCGCGGAATGGACGCTACTCGACCGCCATGCCTTCGAATCTAGGCTCCGCGGCAAGTTGGGACGCGCAAGCGGCCTGCGAGTACGGCGGTGTGATTGGCCGCGAGTTGCGGGCACAGGGATATAACATGTCGCTTGGCGGCGGAGTGGACCTGGTGCGCGAGCTGCGCGGTGGACGCACGTTTGAATACATGGGCGAAGATCCCATTCTTGCCGGCACCCTGGTCGGCAACCGGATCAAATGCGAGCAGGCCGTACACGTCATTGGCGACATCAAGCACTATGCCATGAACGATCAGGAGAGTGGGCGCACCGAAGTCGATGTCATCATCGGCAAGCGCGCCATGCAGGAAAGCGATTTGCTGGCGTTTCAGATCGGCATTGCTGTGGGGCATCCCGCAGCCGTAATGTGCGCCTACAATGCCGTGAACGGCGATTATTCCTGCCAAAACAATTACCTGCTGACGGACGTTCTAAAGCAGTCATGGCACTTTCCAGGATTTGTGCTCTCCGATTGGGGCGGCACTCACAGCACCGTCAAGGCATCCGCGGCTGGCCTGGATAATGAGCAGCCGCTGGACATCTTCTATAGCGAGAAGATGAAAGAAGCGGTGCAGTCGGGCGCGGTTCCCATGTCGCAGCTGGATGACCATGTACATCGCATTCTGCGCTCCGAGTTTGCCGTTGGGATCGTCGATTATCCCACGCAGAAAAGTGTTGTGCAGGCGGAAAGGGATTTGAACATTGCGCGCAAGGTGGAGGAGCAGAGCATCGTCCTGCTGAAAAATGAGCATAATATTCTTCCGCTTGATGTTGCGAAGATCCATTCCATCGCGATCATCGGGTCTCATGCGGATGTCGGCATGATCTCCGGCGGCGGATCGGCGCAGGTCGATCCACCGGGAAGCACGAGCCCGGAATGGCAGGAGCATGTCTGGTTTCCGCCTTCGCCTTTGAAAGTGATCCGCGCGCAGTCGTCCGCGTCCACCGTGCAATTCGACTCCGGCAGCGATGCCGCATCCGCGGCCGCGTTGGCCGGTCGTTCTGACGTTGCCATCGTGTTTGTCAATCAATGGTCGAGCGAGGGCATGGATCTGCCGAGCCTCTCCTTGCCGGACAATCAGGATGCGCTGATCGAGCAAGTCGCCGCGGCAAATCCGCGGACGATCGTCGTTCTGGAATCCAGTACCGCGGTTTTGATGCCGTGGATTGACAAGGTCAGCGGCGTGGTGGAGGCATGGTTCGCGGGCAGTGGGGGCACCCATGCGGTTGCCAACATTCTGTTTGGAAAAGTGAACCCCAGCGGGAAGCTGCCGATCACGTTCCCGCTGACGGAAGCCGACCAGCCGCCGCCGCAAATCGTTCCCCCCCCGCCCGGCGCGCAGGGAAGGACCGCTGTGATGCGCACTGGAGAAGCCAAGCCAACCTTTAGCGTGGAGTACACAGAAGGCCTGAAGGTTGGCTACAAGTGGTACGACGCTGAACACAAGAAAGTACTGTTTCCGTTCGGCTTTGGATTGGCGTACACGACTTATAGCTATTCCAATTTGCAGGTGGAACCCGGCGCAACGCCTGCCGTGACCTTTACCGTGAAGAACACCGGGAACCGCGCCGGGGAAGAAATCGCCGAAGTCTATGCAGCGTTGCCCGCCAGCGCGAACGAGCCGCCGAAGCGGCTGGTGGGCTGGAGCAAAGTGCCGCTGAATCCCGGCGAAAGCAAACAGGTACGAGTGGCCATCCCCCAACTTTATTTGTCGATCTACGATGAGCAGCAGCAAGGCTGGAAGCTGTTGCCAGGTAGCTACTCGTTCATGGTGGGCGGCTCGTCCGCGGATCTTCCGCTTGTCAAGCAAGTCGATCTGTCGGCCACCCCTGCACCCAACAGCGGCCAATAGCGGCGCGTCCGGCTAGCTGCCACGAATGGCATCGGCAATCGCCACCGCTTCGCGCGCAGGCTTTACATCGTGGACGCGAACCAGGTGCGCACCCGCCAGCATCGCTGCGGTGGTCGCGGCCACAGTCGCATTGCCGCGCTGATCGGCCGGAACATCGTGCCCGTAGATCTGCGACAAAGTTCTGCCTAAGAATGCCTTGCGCGATACGCCCGCCAGCAGGGGATAGCCGAGCGCGTGCAATTCGTCAAAATGCGCCAGTAGAGGATAGTTTTCGTCCAGAGACTTGCCGAAGCCGAAGCCTGGATCGAGCACGATGGTTGCAGGTTTCAGGCCGGCGGCGATGGCGGCGTCGGCTCGTTCGCGCAATTCACGCAGAACCAACGGCACTACTTCTTCGTGTGGCAGCGGCGGTTGTGTGCTCCACTCATGGCTGCGGCCGCGGGTATGCATCAGAATTACGCCACATTGCAGCTCGGCGCAGGTGGCGGCCATCGCCGGGTCCCACAGAAATCCGCTGACGTCGTTCACGATCTGCGCACCAGCGCCGATTGCAGCCCGCGCGGTTTCAGACTTGTAGGTGTCGACGGAAACGATTGTTTCCGGACGCCGTTGCAGGACACCTTGAATCACCGGCAGGACGCGGTCGAGTTCTTTCTGCGCGGAGACTGGCGGTCGAGTGCCGGGCCGGGTTGACTCACCGCCAACGTCGAGAATGTCCGCGCCTTCATCGAGCAAGCGCAGCGCATGGTCGATGGCGTTCGTTGCGGACAAGAACTGGCCGCCGTCGGAAAAAGAATCGGGCGTAAAGTTGACCACACCCAGCAACAGTGTTCGTTCGCCCAGCACCAGCGAACGCGAACGCAGGGCCCAGCGGAAATGCGGTCGAGGCGCGACAGGCATACCTCATTCTAAGTCGGGTTCTTTCTCGATCCACGATGCTCGAAGGCGACGAAGGTGCGAATCGTGGAACCGTCTGAATTTTGCCGCTGAAATGTTACACTCGCGCCCAGAATGAAATTTTTTCTCCGCAACGCTTTTCTGCTCTCTCTTGCCCTCGTCTTGCCGTTCAGTGGGCTGGCCGCGTATCGGCACCACCGCGCCAGGCGGACCCCCACAGGCACCTTGTCGCACCAGATTGACGCGCTGCTGACCGCTCCCGCCGCCGCGCAGGCTCACTGGGGAATTTCGATTACGACCCTGGACGGCCGCCTGATTTACGAAAAGAATGACGCGCAATTGTTCGCTCCTGCGTCGAATGCCAAACTGCTCACCACTTCGACCGCGCTGGCGTTGTTCGGTCCGAATACGACCATCGAGACCCGCGTGCTCGCGGCAGGCGAACCGGATGCGCAGGGAACTGTCCACGGCGACGTCACTCTGGTCGGCGCCGGCGACCTCAGCATGTCGGGTCGCGCCTATCCCTACAACGGAAAAACCGAGCGGCCGAATCCTCCGTTGAGCGCGCTCGCGGCCCTCGCGGATCAAATACAGCAGCGCGGCGTCAAGCGTGTGGAAGGCAACATCGTCGGCGACGATACTGCTTTCCCGCAGGAGCCATACGGAAGCGGCTGGGCTTGGGACGACCTGGTGTGGGATTACGGCGCGCCAATCTCCGCCCTCACGGTGAACGACAACATTGTGTACCTCGACGTAATGCCAGGCGCGCAGCCAGGCGATCCGGTGACGTTTACATGGAACCCCGACGGCACCAGCTCTTTTTACACTGTTGAGAACGACGCCCACACCTCGGTGGCGGGATCGCAGCCTTCCCTGGGATTGGATCGGCCGTTAGGATCGCGCGAATTTCGCTTGTTCGGCACGCTGCCTGCAGGCGACGCTCCATCGCACATTGCGCTGGCGATCATCGATCCTGCCCAGTTTACAGCCATTGCTTTTCGCCAGATCCTGCAAGCCCGAGGCATCACCGTCACTGGAACCGCGACCGCGCACCATCGCCCCTCGGTCGATACCGCGATTTATGAGCAAAGCGTAATGCGGACGCTGACTCTGCCCCCAGCCACACAATCCAACAGTGTCGCGCAAATTGCTCCCGCAGTTCCCGCCGGTGCGGTGGTGCTCGCATCTCGCACTTCGGTGCCGCTGCTGCAAGACATTACGGTCACCAACAAGGTGAGCCAGAACTTGCATGCTGAGATTTGGCTCCGCTTGCTGGGCCAGCACTTCGGTGAAGATGGCTCCATCGTCGAGGGCGCTCGTGTGGTTCGCTCGCAAATGCTGCGTGCCGGGATCCAGCCGCAGGACTTCTTTTTCTACGACGGTTCCGGTCTTTCGCCGGATGATCGCATCACGCCCCGCGCTTTGACCACGCTGCTACGGTATGTCGCGGAACAGCCGTGGGGAGCGGAGTTTCGCAGCACGCTGCCGGTCGGCGGTGTCGATGGAACGCTTTCGGATCGATTTACGCACGGCCCGTTGCGCGGCCATGTCTTTGCGAAAACCGGAACTCTGGAAGAAGTGAACGCTCTCAGCGGCTACGTGACGGCGAGAAATGGACGTACGCTGATTATTTCCGTCCTCTGTAACGGTCATATGCCGGAAGCCAAGGGCATTACGAAGACGATCGATGCCATTGTGACCGCAGCGGCGGAGACAGAATCGGTGCGATGATGAACAGGAACCCGTCCCGTTCGCATCGCTGCGCCAAACCGTCGAGTTCCTTCCGAGGAGGAAACCATGTCTGAGAAAAAACCGCAAACCTACTCAAACCACACTCGCATCGATCCAGCGTTTCACTATTTTCTAGCGCCGGTGCTGCTGATTACGCTGGTCGCAACCGTTGTGCATTTGGTCCGGCATCCCCATCTCGGCAGCCTGTGGCGTGTCGTGCTGGCGCTGGCTTTGGTGGTCCTGGCGGTAAAGGCACGCACCTACGCGCTGAAGGCGCAGGACCGCGTCATTCGGCTGGAAGAGCGGTTGCGCCTGGCGGCATTGCTGCCGGAGCCGCTGCGTGCTCGCATCGGCGAGCTGCAGATTCGTCAGTTAATCGCGCTGCGTTTTGCCTCCGACGCTGAACTGCCTGCGCTGGTGGAGCGGGCGTTGACCGAAAAGCTGACGGAGAAGCAAATCAAGCAGGCCGTACAGAATTGGCGGCCAGATGAGTACCGCGTTTGATGCGGCGACTTGGCTGGAGTCACAACGAATTTCACCTGCGTCGTTCTTGTTTTCGATAAGGAGAAGAAGTTGAGGCAAGGCTTTCGATTGCTTTGGATCGCGGGTGGGATGGGTGTGCTGTTGCTGGCGGGCTGCCGTCGCCTTCCGCCATCGAAACCGCTGAGCCAACTGACGCCGACGGAGATGCGCGGATATACCGTGTATCAGCAGCAGTGTGCGCAATGCCACAACGCAAATAGCGAAAAGCCGCTGCACGGGCCCGGTCTGCAGGGACTCTATAAGAAACCGTACCTGCCCAGCGGCGCGCCCGCCAACGACGATCGTGTCCGCGCGGCGATTGCCGACGGCCGCAACATGATGCCCGGGTTCGGCAACGTTCTGAATGGCCGGCAGATGCATGACCTGCTCGTGTATCTGCATACGCTGTGAGAGAGTGGCATCCGGCCGCCTACTCACGTATACTGATCGAAGCCGTAAAACTGTTATTTCGATTGGAATTACCATGCCGAAACTGAAGACGCACAAGGGCGCGGCCAAGCGCTTTAAGAAGACCGGAAGCGGTCGAGTCAAGCGTGGCCAGGCCTTCATGCGGCACATTCTTACCTCGAAGGCAACCAAGACCAAGCGGCACCTCGCCGCCTCGGCCATGGTCTCGGATGCCGACCTGCCAAAAGTGCTGCGCATGATTCCGTACGCCTGATCGGCTCGCCACGGCGAGCAGGGCCCGCACGCGTTCGAGGCCCCCGGAACTGACCCTTCCGCGACAGATCAGAGTAAGAAGCGAGTGAAGAGGTATTTAGCGCAGCCTTCCATGCTGCGACTCCTGCCTCCAGCCGCACAACGAAACGCAAAAAGGAGAACCAACCATGCCTCGCGTCAAACGTGGCAATAAACGCAAAGAATATCGCAAGAAGATTCTCAAGCGCGCAAGCGGCTACTTCCTCACAAAGTCCAAGCTGTATCAGGCTGCCGAAGAGGCCGTCGAACGTGGGCTTAAATTCGCCTACCGTGGGCGTCGTGAGAAGAAGCGCCAGTTCCGTTCGCTTTGGATTGTCCGCATCGGCGCCGCCGCCAAGCTGAATGGCATCAGCTATTCACAACTGATCCATGGGCTCAAGTTGGCCGGTATCGAGCTGGACCGCAAGGTTCTGGCCGACATCGCCGTCAAAGATCCCGCGGGATTTACGGCTCTTGCCACCCAGGCGAAAACTGCGCTCAACACCGCTGCCGCATAAGCCCGGCCAACACGTTCAACTATCCAACAAGGCACTCCTCAGGGAGTGCTTTGTTGCTTGCGACCACTTGCCAGCAGGATGGCCGCGAAGATTGCGATCAACGCGATAATGCCCTGCGAAATGACGCAGTATAGACACCACACCTGCAGAATCGAGTCTTCCACGTGGGAAAGATAAAGCGCATAGCAAAGTCCTGCCACCGCCGCAGCCAACGTCCAGTCTCTCTTCCGCAACAGCGCAAGGAGGCCGATCAGCAGGTATCCTGCGATGCCGACCGCGGCCACTGGCACGCCATAGATGGACGAATACCGACTATGGTTGACGATTCCACAATCCCAGTGCGCGTTTATGTCGCACGGTTCCAGCTTATTGGAGTAGTGCACCTGCAACGCCAGCGCCGAAACCACGGCTCCCAAAACCGCCAACAACATAACCAGGATTCTCAAAGTTTTCTGCACGTCCCTATTGAACCACACCGCCAAAATATCGCAACCCGAAATGCTTTCTCTCGCAGCTTTCAATGCGGAAACTCGATATTCCGGCCCTCCGTCATTTATCCTCAAAAGGAATGTCTTCCACGCAAATTCCTGTTTTAGAAAGCTACGGGTTCGACCATCTCGAAATGGCGTTTCAGGCACTTCAGGCCGACGTCGCCAGCCAAGCCGCTGAGCTACGCACGCCGGAAGATCGCGAGCAATTTCGTCTGTACTGGCTCGGTCGAAAGCAAGGTCGCCTGAAACTCATCAGCGATGCCTGGTTAAAGACCGCCCCCGCGGAAGCGCGGAAGTCTTTGGGCCAGCATTTCAATCAACTCAAACAGCAGATTGAGCAAGCTCTCGAAGCGGAGCCTGCGAGCCTCGCAGCCTCCTCTGCGCCCGCCGATGCCATCGACATCACGCTGCCTGGGATCAGACCGACCCTGGGCGCGGAGCATCCGCTGATCCGCACCATGCACGAGATTGTTCGCGTCTTCGAACACATGGGCTACTCTGTCGGTGTCGGGCCCGAAGTTGAAACCGACTACTACAATTTCGAGGCTCTCAACTTTCCGCCGAACCACCCCGCTCGCGACACCCAGGACACGCTCATCGTCGCCAATCAGCAGCACAAGCCGTTGCGCGATCGCCTGCTGCTGCGCACTCACACTTCTCCGGTACAGATCCGCACCATGGAGCGGCAGCCGCCACCGGTGCGCATTGTCATTCCCGGCAAGGTGCATCGCAACGATGCCGCCGATGCAACCCACTCTCCCATCTTTCATCAAGTGGAAGGGTTGTGCGTCGATGAGAACATCACCTTCAGCGACTTGAAAGGAACGCTCGACCACGCCATGAAGGAGCTGTTCGGCTCCAACGTGCGCACACGGTTCTTCCCATCGTTCTTTCCTTTCACCGAACCCAGCGCCGACGTACAGATCAGCTGCATTTTCTGCGGCGGCAAAGGTTGCCGAAAATGTAAACATTCGGGCTGGATCGAGCTACTTGGCTGCGGCATGGTCAACCCAGCAGTTTTCGAATCCGTTCGCGGCAAGCAGCCAGCGTACGACCCGAAAAAGATTTCCGGCTTCGCCTTTGGCATGGGAGTCGATCGCATTGCAATGATGCAGTACGGCATCAGCGACATCGGCTTGCTCTATTCCGGGGACATGCGCTTTTTGGAGCAGTTCGCATGAAAATTCTTTCCGTCTGGTTGCGCTCCTATCTACCCGGCTTTCAGGTCGCCGACCAGCAGCTCGCCGACGACCTCACGCTGCGCGGCATCGCAGTCGAAGGTGTGTTTGATCTTGGCCCTGGCAATGGCTCGCTGTTTGAAACTGACATCACCACCAACCGCGTCGATGCCATGAACCATTACGGCATTGCGCGCGAAGCCGCTGCCATCTACGACCTTCCTCTGACAACGTTGGAAGTCGCTCTTCCTGCAGCGGTCCCTGCAAAAACTCCATTCCCGGTTCGCATTGAAGCGAAGGACCTGTGCGGCCGCTTTACTGCACGTGTGCTGCGCGACGTAAAAATTGTCCCCTCGACCGGCGAAATTGCACAACGATTTGCACTGCTCGAACAGAAACTGATCAGCAACGCTGTGGACGCCACCAACTTTGTCACCATGGCCATCGGCCATCCAACTCATGCCTTTGATCTCGATAAGCTCGAAGGCGGCATCATCGTGCGCCGTGCCCATGCGGGAGAAAAGCTCCGCCTGCTCGACGGAACTGAGCGTACCCTTGTGGCCGACGACCTGGTTGTCGCCGATGAGAAAAAGGCGCTCGCGCTCGCAGGCGTCATGGGCGGCTGGGACACGATGATAACTTCCGAGACGAAGAACATCCTTGTCGAGGCAGCATGGTTCGACCCCGGCACAGTACGCAGGTCATCTCGCCGGCACGGACTGCATACCGACGCTTCTCACCGCTTTGAACGCGGCGCGGACTTCGATGCTCCTCCACTCGCTTCAGCACTCGTCAGCAACTTGATCCTGGCTGCAGGCGGTTGGATTGAAGGCGATCTCATCGATGTTGCTGTTCCTGAAGTAGCGGCTCGCACCGCGCAGCGTCCTGCCATATCGCTGCATATGGGCGAGATCACGCGCATCCTTGGCAAAACTGCCGACAACCAGCCTATCGACGCTCCCACCGCGGAACGCTACCTGACAGCACTGGGCGCAGAGGTGAAAAAAAGCGCCGCCGCCAGCTACGCAGTCACCTTACCCAGTTGGCGGCTCGATCTTGAACATGAAATTGACTTGATCGAAGAGATTGCACGGCTGCATGGCTACAATCGCTTCGCAAATACGCTGCCATCCTTCACGGGCAGCGTCATCCAGCTACCCTGGGCTGGGAAAGAGTCCCACATTCGCCGTACATTGCGGGCCTCCGGGTATACCGAAGCCATTAGCAGCACGTTCTGTTCTGCAACGGATGCAGCTACTTTTGCCTCGCAGCCAAACTCAATCGTGCAACTCGGGAACCCTCTTAGCGAGGAAGTCGGTTTTCTCCGGCCTTCGCTGCTTCCGGGGATGCTGTCCATGCTGACCTACAACCTGAATCGTGAAGTCGACGATCTGCGGCTGTTCGAGATGGGAACCATCTTCACAGGAGGCTCGGAACGCGTACAGGAAAAGCCTTCACTGGTCATTGGCGCGACGGGTACTGCGATCGCTCCCCATGCCCTCGGCAGTCAGCGCGAGTACAGCTTCTACGATCTCAAGGGCATCATCGAAGAGTTGCTCGCCGGTTTCGTAACCAAGTCAATTTATGTGGACGCATTCCATGCATCGAGTGGACTCATGCCGCCTTGGCTGCATTCTGGCCGCGCCGCGCGACTCGTAGCTGACGGCGAAACCATCGGCTTTTTCGGCGAGCTGGCTCCACGGGAATCTCAATCGAGAAAACTTCGCCAAACCATCTTCCTCGGCGAATTCAGCCTCGTGCGGCTCTTTCAGCACGCTCTTCACCAGCCCACAGCCCGCGAGCTGTCTCGCTTCCCCGCTGTCGTACGTGACTTTTCCTTCACATTCCCTGATGCCGTCCGTTGGCAGCAAATTGCCGAGACGCTAGCGTCGCTCGGCATTCCGGAGATGCGCAGCACCGAGCCCCGCGAAATTTTTCGAGACAAAAAAGAACCTTCGGGCTCCTACGCACTCCTCCTGAGGGTAGTTTTTCAAGCGCAAGACCGAACCCTGCGGCTAGAGGAACTGCAGGATTGGGCGCACAGGATTTTTGCCGCCCTTATGGGACTTGGCGGGCATCCTCGGTTTCCCTTGGAACTGCTCTAATTTCTGGAACTGCTCTAATTTCGGATTGCACTCGCCGCGCTTCATGTTCTGCC